>NZ_CP047023.1:5003357-5308776 GCF_009796765.1 Paraglaciecola sp. L3A3 | reverse complement strand
GATAGTTTAGTGAAAAACTGACTGTGGATTATCTCGCTTTAAGGGGGGGTAAGGCAACCTTCTTTTAAAAATAACTTTAAACATACTTATAACCAATTGTTTTAAAAGAATAAAACATTAAATATCACTTGACATAATATAATTAGAAAACAATATTTATAAGCATATATATTGAATAATATATTTTAAGTACTTATGTTCCTAATTCAGTTCTGTGGATAAAACAAACAAATTTAATACTTATCAACTTCATGAACATTTTTTACGCTGACAATCAATATAATACCGATGAAAATACTTTAAACTCAGTATATTAAGACCAGCCAAGTTATCTAAAAAAGAAACATAACTAAGTCAATCCTCTCGACGTGAATATTACAATCATCATTAATTTACTCCTAATATAAGTTAGTGATTGACAAACCCTTTAGTGATCCCTATTATTCAGCGTCATTTTTGAGCGCAGTGTCTTCCAAAGTTGGTTTTCACATAGATGCTCATTTTGTTTTAACCTTATGTATATAGCGGGACTAGGTCATGAAAAGAACTTTTCAACCAAGCAACTTAAAACGTAAGCGTTCACACGGTTTTCGTGCCCGTATGGCAACTAAAAATGGCCGCAAGGTTATTGCCAATCGTCGTGCCAAAGGCCGTGCTCGTTTATCAGCATAATTATCCAAGGTGGGTGAAAATAACTTTTCTCGGGAGCTAAGGCTACTTACTCCCACCCACTTTGAATATGTATTCAAAAAAGCAATTCCTGCTGTCTCACCTCAAATTACCTTATTAGCAAGATTCAACGATACTAACAACCCTCGTTTAGGCATTACTCTGTCTAAAAAACGAGTGAAGTATGCTCACGATAGAAATAGAGTGAAACGAATTATTCGTGAGAGTTTTCGCTTAAAAAGACAAACATTTCCAAATATTGATATAGTAGTGGTAGGCAAAACAGGCCTAGATAAAATGTCGAATCAGGAATTAGTTTTTTTACTTGGTAAATTATGGAAAAAGTTAGCAATACGTTGCGAAAAATCCCTATTGGACTAATTAAATTTTATCAGATTTTAATTTCTCCAATGTTAGGACCAACATGCAGATTTCATCCTAGCTGTTCTTATTATGCTATTGGTGCAATTACGGAGCATGGTTTTATCAAAGGTAGTTGGTTGAGCATTAAACGTATATCAAAATGCCATCCACTACATTCAGGTGGATATGATCCAGTTCCTGAAAAAAAGAAAAGAAAATAGTGAGATTTATTCTTATGCCCATATAAAGAATAAGTTGTTAGCACAAAAGTAATATCGCAGTGGTTTAATGGTTTTAAAATTAGTAAGTCACACATATAAACATGTAGTTAATTAGAGTATTTTATGCAATCCCAACGAAGTTTTTTATTAATTGCCTTAGCGTTTGTCACTTTTATGTTATGGCAACAATGGCAAGTCGATTATGGCCCTAAACCTTTACAAGCAGCTCCGCAAGTTTCTCAGCAAAATAATTCTGGTGATGCTCCACTAAGTTCAGATGATGTGCCTATGGCTTCTGCAACTGGACAAAACTTCACACAGAATAAAGCTCAGTATGGAAAAATTATTTCTGTTAAAACTGATACGCTAGTTTTAAGTATTGATACAGTAGGCGGTGACGTTATATCCGCAGAACTTGTAAAATTTCCAGTTGAACAATACTCAAAAGATTCCTACAGTCTGTTAAGACCCAATGGAGATGAATTATTCATAGCTCAAAGCGGATTAATTGGTAAAGATGGTCCTGATAGTAAAGGTCGTCCGACATATATAACTGAACAGGATAGTTATGTACTAGAAGGTCAAACTTTAACTGTCCCACTAACATTAGTGACACCAGAAGGTGTAAAAATAACTAAGAATTTTGTTTTTACTAAAGACAGTCACAAAATAGACGTGACTTATATCATCGAAAACAATACAAGCAACGCAAAACAACTTCAACAATTTGGCCAACTAAAACAAAGTATGCTTAAAGAAGATGGCAGCATGTTTATGCCAACTTATCGAGGTGGAGCATTTTCTACAGAAGAAGATAAATACGAAAAGTATAGTTTCGATGACATGACAGATAAAGGCCTGAAAAAAACCACTATTGCAGGTTGGGCAGCAATGATCGAGCACTACTTCGTATCTGCTTGGGTACCACCACAAAATGAAACAAATAATCTATTTAGCCGTGTATTACAAAATACGAATGGTGTAATTGGTTTTACTGGCCAACCTATAATTGTACAAGCTGGCGAAACAGCACAAATCGGTAGCGCTTTATATTTAGGTCCTAAAGATCAAGATACCCTAGCTGGAATTGCTAGAGGCCTAGACTTAACTGTTGACTACGGCTTTTTGTTTATGATTTCCCAACCACTTTTCACTTTCTTACAATTTATACATAGCTTGGTAGGAAACTGGGGATTCTCGATAATATTAATCACTATAGTTGTTAAAGGAGCAATGTACCCATTAACGAAAAAACAATATGAATCTATGGCAAAAATGCGTGCTCTTAAACCTAAAATGGACGCATTAAAAGAGCGTTATGGCGAAGATAAACAAAAAATGCAGCAAGCCATGATGAAAATGTATAAAGAAGATAAAGTTAACCCTATGGGTGGTTGTTTCCCTCTTTTACTGCAAATGCCGATTTTCTTAGCTTTATATTGGGTATTATTAGAAAGTGTTGAGTTAAGACATGCAGATTTTATCTTCTGGATAACAGATCTTAGTTCTAAAGACCCCTTCTTTGTATTACCAGTGCTGACAGGTGTAAGTATGTATTTATTACAAAAACTTCAACCTATGACTATGACTGACCCAATGCAGCAAAAAATAATGCAATTTATGCCTGTTGCTATGAGTTTATTCTTCTTTATTTTCCCTGCTGGTTTAGTTCTTTATTGGTTAATCAGTAACATTATTACTTTAGTACAAGCCAAATTTATCTATGCTTCTATGGAAAAACGCGGATTACAGACTAAGTAAATATAATAATCGACAGCCCGTTTTATACCTAATTGGGTTATAAAGCGGGCTTTTTTGTGCTTACAATATAGCCAACCATTCATACAGTTTTGGAGCTTTTATGCCTTCTTTAGATATAGTGTCAGAAATAGATTTAGTCGAAGTTAAAAATGCGGTAGATAATGCCAATCGTGAATTAAGTACACGTTTTGATTTCAGAGGCGTCGAAGCAAATTTTGAATTAAAGGAAAGCATTGTCACTATGACTGCTGACAATGATTTTCAGTTAAAACAAATGATAGATATTCTAAGAGGTACTTGCGTAAAACGTAATGTAGATACAGCTGCTTTTGAAGAGAAAGATGTTCAGCACATAGGTAAAATATACAAACAAGCTATCGCCTTTAAACAAGGAATTGAACAACCTACCGCTAAAAAGATTATTAAATTAATTAAAGATGCCAAACTTAAAGTACAAGCACAGATTCAAGGTGAACAAGTGCGAGTTACCGGCAAAAAACGAGATGACTTACAACAAGCTATGGCCATAGCAAAAGCAGCAGATTTAGAACAACCCTTACAATTTACTAACTTTAGAGATTAAGCAAAATGACAGGCACAGAATTATCAAATCAACAACAAACTATTGTTGCTCAAGCCACAGCACCTGGCAAAGGTGGGGTTGGAATAATTCGTGTGTCTGGAAGTTTAGCTAGTGAAGTTGCCAAACAAATTTTAGGTAAAGTACCTAAAACTCGGCAAGCAGAATATCTTACTTTTTCTGATACAGAAAATAATGTGATCGATCAGGGCATAGCTATATTTTTTGAAAATCCTCATTCTTTTTCTGGCGAAGATGTACTTGAGTTACAAGGACATGGTGGCCAAGTTGTCTTGGATATGATGCTCAATGCTATATTAAAAATTCCCAAAATTAGAATTGCAAACCCTGGTGAATTTAGTGAACGTGCATTCTTAAATGACAAATTAGACTTAGCTCAAGCTGAAGCCATTGCCGATTTGATTGACGCCAGTTCTGAACAAGCGGTAAAAGGAGCGTTACGTTCATTACAAGGTGCTTTTTCAGAGAACATCCATACTTTAGTTGAGCTTGTTATTCATTTGCGCATTTATGTTGAAGCCGCTATTGATTTTCCTGATGAAGAAATCGACTTTCTCAGTGACGGAAAAATTCAAAAGGATTTAGATAATATCATCCAATCTTTTGAAACTTTACGTCAGCAAACCAAACAAGGTGCCCTATTAAGAGAGGGAATGAGAGTTGTCATAGCTGGTAAACCCAATGCCGGAAAATCGAGTTTATTAAACGCATTAGCAGGTAAAGATACCGCAATAGTCACAGATATTGCTGGTACCACTCGTGATGTATTAAAAGAACATATACATATCGACGGTATGCCTTTACATATAATCGATACAGCGGGATTACGAGAGAGCCCAGACAAAGTTGAAAAAATTGGTATTGAACGAGCTTGGCAAGAAATACATCAAGCAGATCGTATATTATTTATGTTAGATAGCACTGATTCTAGGGAAACGCACCCTGAAAAAATTTGGCCTGAATTTTATCATCAAATTCCAAAAAATATCGGCTTAAGCGTCATTAGAAATAAAGTGGATTTAACCAATGAGTCAGTAGGATTTGATAATAGCGGCGATTATCCGGTAATTTCACTTTCAGCTAGTGATCAATCAGGTATCAATTACCTTACCGATCATTTAAAAAACTGTATGGGATTCAATACAGGATCAGAAGGACAGTTTATCGCCCGTCGTCGACACTTAGATGCAATAGACAGGGCTGCAGAACATCTTTATTTGGGTAAACAACAACTGGAAGAAAATCTTGCTGGCGAACTACTAGCAGAAGAACTCCGTTTAACTCAACAACATCTAAACGAGATTACTGGTGAATTTAGTTCTGACGATTTATTAACTAAGATATTTTCTTCATTTTGTATCGGCAAGTAATACATTAGCTGTACAATCAATGAAACATATTTTTATATAATATTCTAATGGCAAAATTCGAAATCATTGTAGGCAGCGTTTTAGGTGCCAGTGAATATGTAGCCGAAGCGCTACAAACTGAATTATTAGCACAAAATCACTGTGCGAATTTACATCTAGCGCCCGAATTAGCTGATATCGATAATAACTCGATTTGGCTGTTTTGCAGTTCAACTCATGGTGCTGGAGATTTTCCCGATAATATTCAGCCTTTCATTAAACAATTTACCGCACAACAAGATAGTCCTAAACATTTCACGGTTGTGGGTTTAGGTGATTCTAGTTATGACACATATTGTTTTGCCGCAGAAAAAATAGAAGAATTGCTAGTCAATGCTGGTAGTGAATTGATTCAAACTAGTTTACATATTGATGTATTAAATCATCCAATTCCTGAAGATGTTGCAGTAGAATGGTTAAAAAGTTGGATTTCAAAATTTTAACCCCTCATTAAATTAAGCAGATAAATTATAGTTGTAATGCAAATAAATAAAGCAGAACAAACCGCCCTACTCCAATCCTTGAGCAATGACGCTCGGACTTTGTATATATTAGGTATAAAACCTACAGTTGATGAAAAAACAGCTAAAACAACACCATTAAATTACAAAAATTTATTAACTTTATTAAATGCTAAAGAAGAAAAATTTAATTTGGGTAGGCAAGTTAACAGCCTTATCAAAGAACTACTGAATGTAGGGCTTGTCAATTTTCAAGAAGAAGTAGAACTGAATCATAGTTTTAACGGCAAAGTATTACTGTTACCTCTCACTGTCATGGAAGAAAATGAATATTCTAAACTTCATCTTAATTGGCATACAATGCAGTTAAATTGGACGCCTAATGAAAAATTGGTCAATGATTTAGCTAAATTAGTAGGCATAATAGATTATGAATATTCAGCAAATGAATTAGGTGATTTTATTGCTTATTGGTTAGGCAGACCCGAATCACAATTTACTGAATATCAATGGACACAAAAATTTGTGTTCAATTTGAAAAAGATGCGTTTAGCACATGGTTTTAAGCCTAGGCAAAAAATTGGACAACAAGTAGTTCAAAGCAAAGCAGGTATTGAAGCCGACGAGAACACTAAAAATTTAGTCGCTAAATACGGTAAAGCAACTCAAAGTAATTAACACTTAATCTAAATGGGATATTGAATCTAGTGGACAGTATAAAAAATAGAATTCAAAAATTAGGCAAAGCACTTGGCCGTCAGCATGTCCCCGATAATTACACTGACTATTCAAGCTTAAAAACAGAATATGAAGCCTTAGCCAATCGTGATGTAAAAATTTTACAAAAAGAAAGTAAAAAACAGCGTATTCAAGAAATTCAAGGCCGATCTGATCTCAATTCAAAATGGACTTTTGCTAATTTAATTGAAGATAGTGAAGATGTAATCGAAGCAGTGAGTTATGCCAGATCGTTTATTGCTGCCCATGAAGATTTGAGCTGGCGTAGAAGTGGTGCTCATATGATGATTTTCTATGGTGATTATGGCCGTGGAAAATCTCATACAGCAGGGGCCATAGCCCATGAATTAATCGAAAAATTTGAAATATCCGTATTATATAGACAACTATCTAGCATACTGGATATGCGATTATTTTCTTATGATTTCAGCGCAAATGATAATGCTGGTCAAAAATATCGTGAAATTAACCAGGAATTACTCGATGTAGATTTACTTATTTTGGATGAGGTATGTGTAAACGAAACAATACTTAAAAAGAATGCTCAAAGCTGGTTAGGCAACGTCTTAAGACAAAGACTAGCAAACCATAAGAATTGTATTTTAATTACCAACCACAACTTAATAGAGTTAGAAAACGCTATTGGCCGTTACTGTTTTGAATCGATTAAAGAATACGACACCTATAAAGTTAAATTTTCAGGTCCAAGTAGACGTAAAGAAATTATTCCTGCTCAACCAGAATCCCAACCCATTCAAAAAATGTCTGGTTATCAACCGAATCAAGTTAAATAAACGAGTCAGCAATCCCCTTCTATAATTAATACTAACAAGATATCAGTACATTGAAGAGTGCAGATATCTTGTTAGTAGATCATGCTCATTAGGGGCTGTTGATCTTTGCTGTATAAATTTTGTTCTAACTAAACGCTTTTTAATCGCGGCGCTGGTTTGCAGGCCTAATGGATTAAGTCAAAAATCAGCAACAAAGAGTAAAAAGCGTTTAGGACGAACCCTTCGGGCAGCGTTTGTGCGGCATTTCTACTGCCTCAGCACTCATTCATGTAGAACAACTACACCACAATCGTGCTTCATTGTATAAATACAGCACAACTCGCTGCAAAAACAGACAGAAAAGATCAACAGCCCCTAGTATTTTATGGTCCGCATAAACTAAAAAATCAGTAATATTTATGTGAATTAAAATCTAAAACTACATAAAAGCAGTTTTTTTATATATTTATATAAAATAATTTTTTAGATAATGATCAGAATTACCCATACCTGTTGATAAAGATCAAAATATTCGTAAGATTTAGATCTTTACCTTACAGATCAAGATCTAAGCAAAATAGATCACATTTTAGATCACAAGTTACGCACAGTTAGATCAAAAGATATGATTGTATGTGCATAAAAATGGGTATAACTAAGGTATAGTTCATTTATATCCACTGTATAGAAATAAGACAATATTCACCTGTGGATAAAATAGCTATTTATACCCACTTTATACCTGTTTGATCAACTGATATCCACATAGTCATGATCGAAGTAACCAATTGTTTTTAAAATGAAAAATAGGCTTATCAACAGAAAAGTGGCTGCTTAATAATAGTAATAATAAATAAAGATCTAAAAGATCCTATATATATAAAGTAGATCAAAGATCAGAAATTGAATGAATTTTAAGCATTTTACTTCTGCTCAATTACATATAGAATATGCGCCCCATTTTATCTGGGAAAATTTGATCAAAAGTAATAGAGGAATTTCATGTTTTATCAACAACAGTTTGACGTAATCGTTGTAGGTGGTGGTCACGCAGGTACTGAAGCTGCACTAGCTTCGGCACGTATGGGTGTAAATACTCTATTACTCACACACAATATAGAAACCTTAGGACAAATGTCTTGTAACCCAGCTATAGGTGGTATTGGTAAAGGCCATTTAGTAAAAGAAATAGATGCTCTGGGTGGCGCAATGGCCTGTGCAATAGACAAAGGCGGTATACAATTTAGAACTTTAAATTCAAGTAAAGGCCCAGCCGTAAGAGCAACAAGAGCCCAAGCAGATCGTTCACTTTATCGAGCTGAAATTAGAAAAATTATTGAAAACCAAGAAAATCTGACCTTATTTCAACAATCTTGCGATGATCTGATCGTTGAACAGGATCAAGTTGTAGGTGTTGTCACACAGATGGGCTTAAAATTCCGCGCTAAGGCTGTTGTAATCACTGTAGGCACCTTTTTAGGCGGTACCATACATATTGGCCTAGAAAATTATAAAGGAGGCCGTGCTGGCGATCCTCCTTCGATCGCATTGGCTGATCGACTTCGTGCATTACCGTTTAGAGTTGATCGCCTTAAAACAGGTACACCTGCAAGATTAGACGCCAGAACACTTAATTTTGGTGTAATGCAAAAACAACATGGTGATACACCCGTTCCTGTATTTTCATTTCTAGGTAAAGCCAGTGATCACCCTGAACAAATTCCTTGTTACATCACTTACACTAACGAAAAAACCCATGAAATAATACGCGGTGGGTTAGACAGATCTCCTATGTATACTGGGGTTATAGAAGGTATTGGTCCTAGATATTGTCCTTCAATTGAAGATAAAATCCATCGTTTTGCCGATAAAGATTCCCATCAAATTTTTGTTGAACCTGAAGGACTAAATAGCATTGAAGTTTATCCTAATGGTATATCAACAAGTCTGCCATTTGATGTGCAAATGAATTTAGTTCGTTCAATAAAAGGCTTTGAAAATGCACATATAATTCGACCGGGTTATGCGATCGAATATGACTTTTTTGATCCGCGGGATCTAAAACAAACTCTTGAGACAAAACATATTAATGGTCTTTTCTTTGCTGGACAAATAAATGGTACGACTGGGTATGAAGAAGCTGGCGCTCAAGGGCTTATCGCAGGGGCAAATGCAGCACTTCAAGTACAACAAAAAGATGAGTTAATTTTACGTAGAGATGAAGCTTATATGGGCGTTTTAGTTGATGATCTAGCGACTATGGGGACTAAAGAACCATATCGAATGTTCACTAGCCGTGCCGAATACCGATTATTATTGCGTGAAGATAACGCAGATATTCGTTTAACTGCTAAAGGTAGAGCCATAGGATTGGTTAATGATCAACGTTGGCAAGCATTTAACGAAAAATTAGAGGCTATCGAAATAGAAAGGCAACGCCTACGATCAACTTGGATCCATCCAAATCATGATGCAGTTTCAGAATTAAATACTATTTTGAAAAATCCGGTGAACCGTGAAAATACCCTAGAAGATTTGATCAGACGACCAGAAATGACTTATAAAAAATTGATGACTATTGGTAAGTTAGGTCCCGAAATAGCTAATGTTCAGGCAGCTGAACAAGTTGAAATTCAAATAAAATACGCCGGCTATATTGAACGTCAAAAAGATGAAATAGCTAAAACATTGCGTAATGAAAATACTTTAATTCCAATGGATTTTGATTTTAGTCAAATTTCAGGATTAAGTAATGAAGTGGTCGCTAAATTATCTGATGCGAGACCTGAAACCATTGGTAAAGCTGGCAGAATATCTGGTATTACACCAGCTGCAGTATCTTTACTATTAGTTTATTTAAAAAAACATGGTTTGTTAATTGGTAGCAGTAAACCAGCACAAAAAGTGTCTGTCTAATGCTTGAGTCTAGATTATTGACTGTTTTAGAAAATAGTTTACAAGATTGTAATCTAACGATCACTATCGATCAGCAACAGAAGTTGGTCGCTTTTGTAATCATGATTGATAAATGGAATAAAACCTACAATTTAACCTCTGTTCGTGACCCTGAACAAATGATGATTAAACATATAGTCGATTCTATTGTGGTTTCTCCTTATTTGGAAGAATCACAATATATCGATGTTGGAACAGGCCCTGGTTTACCTGGTATTCCATTGGCAATCATGTGTCCTGATAAAAATTTTATTCTGCTAGATAGTTTAGGCAAGCGTGTCCGTTTTATGAAACAAGTCGCCTATGAATTAAAAATTGATAATATTCAACCAGTACAATCAAGGGTGGAAGATTTTGAACCAGAAGTTAAATTAGATGGAGTGTTAAGTCGAGCTTTTGCTTCATTAAAAGATATGTTGCACTGGTGTCAACATCTGGTAGATTCCCAAGGCGTTTTTCTTGCGCTTAAAGGGCAACTACCAATTGCAGAAATTAACGAGTTGCCTGCAGAGTTTAAAGTGCTTGAAACTATTAGGTTAGATGTTCCCAAACTTGAAGGTGAACGTCATATTGTCAAAATTAAAAAACAATCAGTAGGCTAAAAGCTATCCTTGAAGCCTCTTATTATTCATAATGCTTGTATCTTTCAGATGTTTAATCTGCTGACTAAAAAATTGGATGACTATTTTGGGCAAAATCATTGCGATCGCGAATCAGAAAGGTGGTGTAGGTAAAACCACCACTGCGGTAAATGTTGCTGCCTCTATGGCTGCTACAAAACGGAAAGTACTACTTATCGATTTAGATCCCCAAGGCAATGCGACTATGGGTAGTGGTGTAGATAAATATAGTGTTGAAAACACTTGTTATGAACTGCTCATAGAAGAAAAACCCGTTGAAGAAGTATTAATTAAAGAAACATCTGGTAAATACGATTTAATAGCTGGAAATAGCGATATTACTGCTGCTGAAATTAAATTAATGGAAGTATTTGCTAGAGAAGTACGATTACGTAATGCACTAGCACCAGTCAAAAATTATTACGATTATATTTTTATTGATTGCCCTCCATCACTCAATCAACTGACTGTTAATGCAATGGCCGCAGCTGATTCTGTGTTGGTCCCTATGCAATGCGAGTATTACGCTCTTGAGGGATTGACTGCATTAATGGATACCATTAAAAAATTGGCATCTGTAGTAAACCCGCAATTAAAAATTGAAGGTGTGTTACGTACTATGTACGATCCGCGTAATAGATTAGCGAACGATGTTTCAGAACAGTTAAAACGTCATTTTGGTGATCAAGTATACAGAACTGTAATCCCTAGAAATGTCAGATTGGCTGAAGCGCCAAGTTTTGGTGCGCCAGCTATGTATTATGACAAATCATCAACAGGTGCAAAGGCGTATTTAGCTTTGGCTGGAGAAATATTACGTCGAAGTAAAAGTAATAATTTAGCTAACACTAATTAATCGTCAATTACAAAAACTACAATATCGATTTTGAGGAAAACATGTCTGCGAAAAAAAGAGGTTTAGGTAGAGGTTTAGATGCACTTTTAGCTACCAGTCAAAGCCAAAAGGGTAATAACACCGAAACTGAAGCGGCTGAACAACAAGGTGAACTACGTAAAGTCCCGGTAGAATTTTTACAACCTGGTAAGTATCAACCTCGAAAAGATATGTCACCTGAAGCATTGGAAGAATTAGCTTCATCAATCCGCTCTCAAGGTATTATTCAGCCAATAGTAGTACGAGAAATAGGTGACCATAAATACGAAATTATTGCTGGCGAAAGACGCTGGCGTGCTTCACAGATAGCACAATTAGATGTTATTCCATGCTTAATTAAAAATGTGCCTGATGAAGCTGCGGTTGCTATAGCACTAATCGAAAATATTCAGCGTGAAGATCTGAATGCCATGGAAGAAGCCCAAGCTTTAGATCGTTTAATGGTAGAATTTGACCTGACTCATCAAGAAGTCGCTACAGCAGTAGGTAAATCACGTACTACTGTGACTAATTTATTACGTCTTAATAATCTGAATGAAGATGTGAAATTGTTGCTTGAATATGGTGACATCGAAATGGGTCACGCTCGGGCATTATTAGCGCTTGAGGGAGAAGCTCAGACAGATGCTGCGCAAATAGTATCTGGTAAAGGTATGACTGTGCGTGACACTGAGAATTTAGTACGTAGATTATTAGAGCCTGCAAAAGAAAAAGCTCCCGTTAAAGAAGATCCTGATGTACAACGTTTACAGACGCAATTATCGGAGAATTTAGGCGCACCAGTGACTATTGCTCACAATGCAAAAGGTAAAGGAAAGCTCGTCATTAACTTCTCTAGCTTAGATCAACTGGATGGGATCTTAGGTCACATTAAATAAAAAAGTACATAATTATTTTTATAATCATTAAAAAAATGTTAATTTTTTAACTAGCGGATCAGAAAATTAACAATTCGCTAGCGCCTTTAAATATAAAGGCTTGTCGATATGTTGGTTATTATACGAATGCTGTTACAAATTTACTTTTTCTATTGTAAAAAATACTAACTTAAGTATACTTTTCGCGCTTTTCGTTAAGGTTTAAATACATCGAGGGAATAATTGGCTACTAGTTTGGCTCAACAAGGTAGGCAATTGGCTAAGAAGGTACTTTTTTGTCAAAGTATAGTTGCAGTAGCTGCAGCTTTATTATATTCGATTTTTTCAGGTAAATATGAAGGATTATCAGCACTTTATGGTGGTTTGATATGTGTATTACCGGGAGCTGTGTTTGCTTTCTTAGTTTTCAGATATGCCGGTGCTAGTCAAAATAAACTAGTAGTGCGGAGTTTTAACAAAGGAAGTAAGCTTAAATTTATTTTTACGATAGTGATGTTTGTTTTGGTTTATCAGTGGCAAAACTTGCAACCAATGGCGCTTTTAGTCGCATATGTCGTAACCTTAATGGCCCAATGGCCAATAATAATTTTTATGAATCGCGTTAATCGATAGTTTTTTATCAGTGATAAAAAATCGAAAACGAGATTGAATACAGATTTTTAACTTTAAAATTGTGGATGGTAAAATGGCAGGATCAGATGGCGGTCAAAGCGTCAGTGGTTACATTCAGCACCACTTAACTAATGCAACGGTTGGTGAAGGTTTTTGGACTTTTCACGTAGATACTTTAGCTTGGTCAATAGTGTTGGGTTTTATATTTATTCTAAGCTTTAGAGCGGTAGCTAAAAAAGCGACGACAGGTGTGCCAGGTAAATGGCAAGCTTGTGTTGAGCTTATCGTCGAATTTGTCGACGATACCGTTAAAAGTACTTATCACGGTAAAAGTGCATTAATCGCACCTTTAGCTTTAACCATATTTGTATGGGTATTGCTAATGAACTTCATGGATTTAATCCCTGTTGACTTTTTACCTTCATTTGCTCAATTTATTGGTGGTCAGTTGGGTTATGACCCGCATCATGTGTATATGAAAGTGGTACCCACTACTGATGTAAATATGACATTTGCCTTATCGATTGGTGTATTTGTTTTAATGATTTTTTATTCAATAAAAATCAAAGGTGTAGGCGGTTTCTTAAAAGAGCTATACGCACATCCTTTTAATACGCCTTGGTTATATTGGTTTAACTTTATTCTTGAAGTTGTTAGCTTAGTAGCTAAACCTTTATCATTGTCATTACGTTTATTTGGTAACTTATATGCCGGTGAACTAATCTTTATTCTTATTGCGGGCACCATTGGTTTATGGCAATTGCCATTACATTTTTTATGGGCAGCATTCCACTTGTTAGTCATTCCGTTACAAGCTTTCATATTCATGATGTTAACTATCGTGTATTTGAGTTTAGCAAGTGAAGAACACTAATTTTTTTGGAAAGAATTAGAACAGCTTCGGCTGGCCCAATTGGGTAAGGCAGGATGCCTAAATATAAAAAGTTTCAAACGTTTTTTTTTTAATTTTAACTTAAACATAAAGGTGAAAATCTATGGAAATCTTAGGTAATCTATATATCGCAGTTGGTATTTTGATTGGTCTATGCGCGCTAGGGCCAGCTATTGGCTTTGGTATTTTAGGTGGTAAATTTCTTGAGTCGGCAGCACGCCAACCTGAGCTTGCTCCTACCCTACAAGTAAAAATGTTCATCGTAGCAGGTCTTATTGATGCTATCGCGATGATTGGTGTAGCTATCGCTCTTTTCTTGTTGTTCGTTGAAAGCGCAAAGTTTGCTGTATAAGCACCTTACTACACACTAACGAATAAGAGGAGTAGCGGTCTTGAACATCAATGCCACTCTACTTGGTGAACTGATAGCATTTATATTCTTCGTGTGGTTCTGCATGAAGTTTGTATGGCCCCCGATTATGGGTGCTATCGAAGAACGCCAACAAAAAATTGCTGATGGTTTAGCTGCGTCAGAACGAGGTGAAAAAGACCTCGAGCTAGCACAAGCTAAAGTAAGTGATCAGCTTAAAGAAGCTAAAGCGCAAGCAGCAGATATTATCGAACAAGCCAAAAAGCGTGGTTCAACTATTGTTGACGAAGAAACGCAACGTGGCCATTCCGAGCGTGAGAAAATCATTGCTCAGGGATACTCAGAGATTGAAGCAGAAAGAAACCGCACAAAAGAAGAGTTACGTAAACAAGTAGCTGCTTTGGCTGTTGCCGGTGCTGAAAAAATCCTTGAGCGTGAAATTGATGCTGCAGCACAAAGTGACATAGTTGAAAAACTTGTCGCTGAGCTATAAGGGGAAAATGAGCTATGTCTGAATTGACTACTATCGCTCGCCCTTACGCGCAAGCTGCGTTTGATTATGCGGTTGAGAGTAAAACTGTTCCACAATGGCAAGAAATGCTTGCCTTTGCTGCAGAAGTATCTAAAAACGAAACTGTTAAAGCATTATTAACTGGTTCGGTAGCAGCAGAAAAACTCGCTGAGATTTTTAACGGCGTGTGTGGTGAACAACTCGACCAACAGGGTCAGAACCTTGTACAGGTTTTGGCTGAAAATAGACGTTTACAAGCGTTGCCTGATATTTCTGTTTTGTTTAATCTGCTTAAAGCTGATTTTGATAAAGAGATAGATGTTGATATTACTTCAGCAGTCAAACTCAACAAAAAACAACAGACAGAAATTGGCGCTTCGCTTGAAAAACGCCTTGAAAGAAAAGTTAAGCTGAATTGTAGCGTGGATCCTGAATTGATTGCCGGTGTACTTATTAAAGCCGGTGATACAGTTATTGACGGTTCACTTCGTAGTAAATTAAACCGTCTGTCAGACGCGTTACAAGCATAACGGGGAAAGAGCATGCAACTGAATTCCACTGAAATTGCCGAACTAATCAAACAACGTATTGAGAAGTTCGAAGTAGTAAGTGAAGCTCGAAATGAAGGTACTATTGTTGGTGTAACCGACGGTATTATCCGTATACATGGCCTTGCTGATGTAATGCAAGGTGAAATGATTGAGCTTCCAGGTAGTCGTTACGCTATCGCATTGAACTTAGAGCGTGACTCTGTAGGTGCGGTAGTTATGGGTCCATACGCTGACTTACAAGAAGGCGTAAAAGTAAAATCATCTGGCCGTATCTTAGAAGTACCAGTAGGTCGTAACCTACTTGGTCGTGTAGTTAACACGCTAGGTGCTCCTATCGATGGCAAAGGCGCTATTGAAGCAGATGGTTATGAACCTGTAGAAAAAATTGCACCGGGCGTTATCGAACGTCAATCGGTAGACCAACCTATTCAAACTGGTTATAAATCAGTTGATGCCATGATCCCAGTAGGTCGTGGACAACGTGAATTGGTAATTGGCGACCGTCAAACCGGTAAAACTGCATTAGCGATTGATGCCATCATCAATCAAAAAGATTCTGGTGTTAAATGTGTTTACGTAGCGATTGGCCAAAAAGCCTCTACTATTGCTAACGTAGTACGTAAGTTAGAAGAGCATGGCGCTATGGGTCACACCATTGTTGTTGCTGCTTCTGCTTCAGAATCTGCAGCATTACAATACTTGGCTCCTTACTCTGGTTGTACCATGGGTGAGTATTTCCGTGACCGCGGTGAAGATGCTTTGATCGTATATGATGACTTGTCTAAACAAGCTGTTGCATATCGTCAAATTTCACTATTGTTACGTCGTCCGCCAGGTCGTGAAGCGTATCCTGGAGATGTTTTCTATCTTCACTCTCGTCTTCTTGAACGTGCTGCACGTGTAAATGATAAATATGTTGAGCGTTACACTAAAGGTGAAGTAACAGGTAAAACAGGTTCTTTAACTGCATTACCTATTATTGAAACTCAAGCTGGTGACGTATCTGCTTTCGTACCTACTAACGTAATTTCGATTACCGATGGTCAGATCTTCTTAGAAACAGATTTGTTCAACGCTGGTATCCGTCCTGCGGTTAACGCTGGTATTTCGGTATCTCGTGTTGGTGGTGCAGCCCAGACTAAAATCATCAAAAAACTAGGTGGCGGTATTCGTCTAGCCCTAGCTCAGTATCGTGAATTAGCGGCTTTCTCGCAATTTGCATCTGATCTTGATGACGCTACTCGTGCTCAATTAGAGCATGGTGAGCGAGTAATGGAATTAATGAAACAAAACCAATATGCACCACTTTCGGTTGCTGATATGGGTGTTTCATTGTTTGCTGTTGAAAAAGGTCATTTAAAAGGTGTTGAACTAGATAAAATTCTAGATTTCGAAGCCTCTTTGCACTCTTTTATGAACAGTGAATATAGCGAGCTGATGAACACTATCAACACAACAGGTAATTTCGACAAAGAAATTGAAGCCACACTTAACGAAGCTTTAGAAAAATTTAAAGCGACACAAACGTGGTAATCAATTTGACCACTGCGCTTTTATAAGCTTAGTGGTCACTAAGTTGAATAATCGGAGATAGAGTTTATGGCTAGCGGTAAAGAGATAAAAGGTAAGATCGGCAGTATTAAAAATACTCAGAAGATCACCAGCGCTATGGAAATGGTTGCAGCGTCTAAAATGAAAAAGGCGCAAGATCGTATGGCTTCAAGCCGTCCATATGCTGAGAACATTCGAAGTGTGATCGGTCACCTAGCTAACGCTAACCTTGAATATCGCCATCCATATTTGGAAGACCGCGAAGTTAAACGCGTCGGTTATATCGTTATTTCTACAGACCGTGGATTATGTGGTGGTTTAAACACCAACGAATTCAAAATGGTCGTGAAAGAAGCGAAAAAATGGCAAGAACAAGGTGTCGAAACTGATTTTGCAGCATTAGGTGCTAAATCAGTCGCATTCTTTAACCGTTTTGGTGGCAATGTATTAGCTGCTGAATCTGGTTTAGGTGATGCGCCAACTGTCAATGAAATCATTGGCCTAGTGCGTATCATGTTGGATGCATTTAACGATGGCAAAATAGACCGTTTATATTTGGTATTTAATAAGTTTGTTAATACCATGGCGCAAGAGCCAAAGATCGATCAATTGTTACCTTTGCCTAAATCTGAAGAAAAAGAATTACAACATCGTTGGGACTATATTTATGAACCTGATCCTAAGCCTATCTTAGATATGCTTCTGGTACGTTTTATAGAGTCTCAAGTATATCAAGGCGTAGTTGAAAATGCAGCGTCTGAGCAAGCAGCTCGTATGGTAGCCATGAAAGCGGCAACTGATAATGCGGGTGATATTATCGATGACTTGCAGTTGATATATAACAAAGCACGTCAAGCAGCAATTACGCAAGAAATCAGCGAAATTGTTAGCGGCGCGGCAGCGGTGTAGGCAATGGTTTTAGAATTTAAGAGGAATTAACATGAGTCAAGGTAAGGTCGTCCAAATTATTGGCGCCGTAGTGGACATTGAGTTTCCACAAGATTCGGTTCCAAAAATATATGATGCATTGCGAGTTACCGAAGGTGATTTGCAAGGTTTGACCCTTGAAGTACAACAGCAACTTGGCGGCGGCGTAGTTCGTTCCATTGCAATGGGTACCACTGACGGTTTACGTCGTGGCCTAGCTGTTGAAAACAGTGGTGAAGCTATTCAAGTCCCAGTTGGTACGGCTACTTTAGGTCGTATCATGGATGTATTGGGTAACCCAATCGACGAAGCAGGCCCAATTGGTGAAGAAGAGCGTATGTCTATTCACCGTGAAGCGCCTACTTATGAAGATCAATCAAGTTCAGTTGAACTACTAGAAACAGGCATCAAAGTTATCGACTTAGTATGTCCTTTCGCTAAAGGTGGTAAAGTTGGATTGTTCGGTGGTGCCGGTGTTGGTAAAACTGTAAACATGATGGAATTGATTCGTAACATCGCTATCGAGCACAGTGGATACTCAGTATTTGCAGGTGTTGGTGAGCGTACTCGTGAAGGTAACGATTTCTATCACGAAATGAACGAATCAAACGTACTAGATAAAGTATCGTTAGTTTACGGTCAAATGAATGAGCCTCCTGGAAACCGTTTACGTGTTGCCTTGACTGGTTTGACAATGGCTGAGAAATTCCGTGACGAAGGTCGTGACGTATTATTCTTCGTAGATAACATTTACCGTTATACACTAGCTGGTACAGAAGTATCTGCACTACTAGGCCGTATGCCTTCTGCTGTAGGTTACCAGCCTACCCTAGCTGAAGAAATGGGTGTACTACAAGAACGTATCGCGTCTACTAAGACTGGTTCAATCACATCTATCCAAGCGGTATACGTACCTGCGGATGATTTGACCGATCCGTCACCAGCCACAACATTTGCTCACTTAGATGCAACAGTTGTATTGTCTCGTGATATCGCCTCTTTGGGTATCTACCCTGCGGTTGACCCACTTGATTCTACTTCTCGTCAACTTGATCCTTTAGTTATCGGTCAAGAGCACTACGATACAGCACGTGGCGTGCAATCAGTATTGCAACGTTATAAAGAATTGAAAGATATTATTGCGATTTTGGGTATGGATGAATTGTCTGAAGAAGATAAACAGTCTGTATCTCGTGCTCGTAAAATCCAACGTTTCTTGTCACAGCCTTTCTTCGTAGCTGAAGTATTTACTGGTTCTCCTGGTAAGTATGTTTCTTTGAAAGACACCATTAGTGGCTTTAGAGGTATCTTGGAAGGTGAATATGATCACTTACCAGAGCAAGCTTTCTACATGGTTGGCTCTATCGAAGAAGCAAGTGAGAAAGCTAAAAACATGTAATTTTCGGCCTATTTAGTCGAGACTTTTAGTTGGGAGTGTATAGGATAATTAAACCCTTACACTTCCTACTAAATTTACAACTAAATGGATTCGAAAAACCTGTTTTTAATTGGAGGTTTTTATGGCAATGACCGTACATCTAGACGTAGTAAGCGCCGAAACCAGTATTTTTTCTGGTCTTGTTGAAGCTATTCAGATAACAGGTAGTGAAGGTGAACTAGGTATACATCCTGGGCATGCACCTTTATTAACTACTCTGTTACCTGGTATGGTACGTCTAGTTAAGCAACACGGTGATGAAGAAAATATCTACATCAACGGTGGCGTGCTAGAAATACAACCTGGTACAGTGACTGTATTGGCTGATACTGCTATTCGTGCAGAAGATTTAGACGAACAAGCAGCGCTTGATGCGAAAAAACACGCAGAAGAGCATATTGCCAATCCAAGTGCCGATTTTAATTATGCTGAAGCAGCCATTGAGCTAGCAGAAGCAATTGCTCAGTTAAGGTTAATCCAAAAACTGCGTAAGTAATTAAATATAAATATCTGAACATATTATTTTTAATATGTTTCATGTGGAACCTGACTCGGTAAATACTTAGTCAGGTTTTTTTATATTTAGAGCTGTAAGCCAGAATTTAACTTTTTGCGCAATAATAGAATGTTCTGCTCAACTTGTTGAACTAAGTTTAAACACTTGTTATGTTGCCAATCCCCCTCTTTTAATAACTCTTCTAATAATCCCAGAGCTGAAATAGATTGTTCTAAGGCAAAGTCATTAATAGGAAGTAAAAGTTTGTAGAAATAAAGCATAGCGTTGTTTACTTGGTTATTTTCTATAGCGGCTTTTAGTTCGGTTAACAAAGTTTCAGATTGCTTAGTAAACAAAGCAATACTATTGATGAATGTTTCAATACTGTTGTGGTGATTTATAATTGCTTGGGGGATATTAATTCCTGGTAAGTCAGTGCACAATCGCGCTAATTCAATGATTTTTGGCAATTCATAGGTCACTGCAATTTCGTCATCTTGCAGGGCATAGTGCTCTATATCAGCAAATCTTTCCCCAATTAAATCGTAGCCAAAAGATGCGGCTGAACCTTTTATTTTGTGAGCTATATCACTGATTAATCTTAAGTCTCTGTGGGTAAGAGCGACTTGAACTTGGTCAATTTGTTCTATCAGATCTGCTTGATAGTCTTGTATTAGGCTTAACATATCGTCATTAAAAATAGGATTATCAATATCACCATGCTTGGTAAGGTATTTCTCGAGTATATCTACAAAGTGCTGTCTAGAAATGGGTTTGGCCAAGTAGTCAGAAAAACCTAAGCGCAAATAATCCTCAACTTCATGTTTCATATTGTTTGCTGTTAAAGCTATTACTGGGGTGTAGTTACCTGCTAAACGGATTTGTTTTAATACCTCAGTACCAGTCATCTTGGGCATATGTATATCGAGTAAAATCAAATCAAAACTTTGATATAAAAGAGTATCCAAAGCCTGTTTACCATCCGCAACTTCAAAAACACTGATTTTCATTCTCTTTAGTAATAAAGCAATGAGTTCTCTATTTGTGGGGTGATCATCGGCGAGTAATATTTTGTGGTCAGAAAAATTGGGCAGTGCAGTTTGTTTTACAGATTTAACTGGGATGGGTTGTGGTATTTCATTGATATTATGAATCCAACTTGAATGTTCGGGTAATAGTAATTTCATATCAAGGGTAAAACAGGATCCTTGTTTGGGTTTGCTATCGATTGATATATTACCGTTTAAACCCCTGGCTAAGCGTTGGGATATACTTAGTCCTAAGCCTGTACCGCCAAATCTACGATTAATTGAGCTATCAGCTTGGGCGAAAGGTTCAAATAGTTTTTGCTGCTGCTGAGGCGATATACCTTCACCAGAATCCTTGATCTTTATCTGCAGATTTTCATTGTTAACAGATACTGATAGGCCTATAAATCCTTGTTCTGTAAATTTGAGCGCATTGTTGGTTAAATTAAATAAAATTTGTTTTAAACGTGTGGGATCTGTAATTATCTGTGCAGGTAATGGGTATTGGTATTCTAAATAAAAGTTTAAACCCTTGTCTCTGGCTCTTTTACCGACAATAGACTCTATTTGTGCTAATACCGCAAACAAAGGCGTTGGGATACTTTCGTAATCTAACTTGTTGGCTTCAATTTTAGTAAGATCCAATATATCGGTAATGATACTTAATAAGTGATTACCATTTTCTGAAATTATCCGGGTTACTCTATCTTGTTCTGTTTTAGCTATATCACCTAATAAAATTCCGTCAGCATAACCAATTATCGATGTTAAAGGTGTCCTGATTTCATGACTCATAGTTGCCAAAAACTGACCTTTGGCTTCACTTGCTTCGATAAGTTCTGTATTAGTTTGTTCGAGTTGTTGATTAGCCAAGCGTAACTTTCTAGTTTGAATATTAACTGTTTGTTCAAGACTATTATTGAGTTCAATGTTCTTTTGATTAGTGATGGCTAGTTTGTCGGCTAATGCAAAAGCGAGAAATATAGCGTCGATTGTTCCACCAATAAGCGTAACTAATTCAGAATTTTCTAATAAATCAGGTAATAAACCAATATTAGCGGGCAAAATAAAGCTTGCCGGAATTAACAAGGAGATAAACGCCATGAGAAAATATCCTGCTGGCCGAAAGTTATTAAGCCAACATTTTATACCTGCGACAATAGCAGTAATTATCCAAATACCAATTGTTATTGTAGCGATACTATTAGCATAACTAACCATGAATATTGATAATGGGAATAGACTAAAGGAAACAAGACCATTTATTTTTAGTATTTTAGCTAAAGTAGGAAAGTGACTGTCTAAGTGTAAGAAGGTTATACAAAAATATCCGCCCACCAAAGGAAGAACAAAAAATGGGATATAAATTAATTCTATAAAATGAAAGTCGAACAAGTAATTGGGTACTTGAAAAACAAATGCCCAGCCTAGAAAATATGTGAATAGATATAGGGCATAAAATAAATGGCTTTTATCATTTGATCCAGCGAACACAAATAAGTTGTAAAGACCTAAGGCGAGGAGTGCACCCAACAAGGAAGTGATCAATACACTGTCAAATAAATTGTTTTTTTGATAGAGCTGCTTTGTGATTAATTCTATTTTAGGTTGTGAAGCGAAGTAGCGACTTTGAACACGTATAAGAACTTGGTAGGGGACTGCCGCTTCTAAAGTGATTTTCTGACCATATTGAAAAGGATAGTCATTGGCTTGATAGTAACCACTCTTTTGCTGAACAAATTGTGTATCTTTAAACCAATAATAATCCACGTATTCAATAATAGTATTGTTTATATCTAGCACCCATTCTGCCGTATGCGCTTGAGCAGGAATTTTTAGGTGATACCAATATTTGCCCCCCGTCAGTTTTATTTTATCTGTAGAGTTAAATTGTGACAGCCATGGCTCAATACTTTTAGCTTGATTAGGCGGGCTTAAATTAAGCTCAGTTTGATAAATACTTACATCGTATTTGATTTTAGGGGAATTCGAAATGGCTAAAGTGTTAGCCATTAAAGGAGCGCTCACTAGAGGGCTTAGAATCACCAATATAAAGTTTGATAGTAATAGAATGTTTTTAAAAAATAACAAATTAACTTCCACTTCTTAGTTAATTAATCTAGAGGTGTATATATTCAGCCCCTAGTACTTTCTGTTTTTCTTGGTGTTTATTCAAGCTTATACCAATTCATATTAATAAGTGATCACTCAGAATGCATCCAGCGGTTTTTGAACAAGGCGTCGGTGTGAAGGAATGGTTGTTCCCTTTCAAATACCGAGAACGCAGGGCAAAAGCCGCTGGGGCATTCCTTTCAGGTGAGTTTTAAATGCGCTTACTGTGTGTTGCTTTAACTCAAAAGAGCACCACTATTCCTTCATTCAAGCGCCTTGATTAAGCGCATTCAAACTCTCGCTGAGTGGGCATTTATTATTACGGATTGGTATTAAATAAACACAAAATAGGTTATTCCGAACAGAACTAATTTAAATTTATGAAATCAATTTGTAGTTTCTAGATTGATAATATTTTTTACCTAGGTAGATAATGTAGAAAAATTGTTACAAATTCAATTGGAATTATGCATGTTTTTAAAACTTAGCTGCTGCATTTTTAAAAATAGCTGAATCAAAGGGGAACAATTCACTTGTTGTGTTTTAGATAATACATAGGCAACTGCTTCTAATGTAGAAAGGCTATTTTCTTGTTTGGTTTGCCTAATTTTGTATTGATTTGTAGGAGGTTGGTCAAAATGCCAACTGTCTAATTGATGTAACCATGGATTTAAATGCCACATTTTTAATGCTTTACGCCATGACGCATCAATAAAAATTAAGCTGTGCCCCTGATTATATATAGATGCTTTAGGCGAACAATGTAAGGTCGATTCAATCGCCATACTATGAACATTGGGGTAACAAAGACTAAAGTTATGCGGCTGTTGCCCTACTCTGTTAACTAGTTGAGCAAAATCATTGCTATTTTCTCCCTGTAATACCTCAATATTGTGTAAGCCAAGTTGCAATAACTTGACTGTATTCTTAGCATGTTTTGCTTCTTGCGGATGTTGTAAAATAATCAACGGAATAGGTGAACTAATAGGTTTAATCCATTGACATAAACAAGTGGATTCTGGGTAAGTACAGCTGCCGCAATGTTTTCTTTTGTTAACTTGTTTATTTTGCATTTTATTTAATCAAGTACTACGTATAATCGAAAAATTATGGTTAGATTGAAGTCATTTATGATAAAACTGACTTAGAAATTTTAGCAAAATTTAAAATAGCATGGATGGTTATGTTCCTAATTAAAAATAAACTTTTATTCATTCCAACAAATTTATGGATAGCTTAGTCCAATGTCTATCAATAAAGTTGAATATATCCCCAATCAATCATTTAACAATTCTTCTCCAGATAATAGTGAGCAAGAGGCTAAAAAAATACAGCAGCAAAAGTGGCGGGTACTATTTGGTACATTTATTATTATTGCTGTTTTAGCAAACACTTGGATTTGGACTCGGCCGCCAGTCTTTGAAAGTCAGGCAATTTTGCACTTTTCATTTCCATCACAAACAGAATTAGAGTTTTCTCAAGTTGCAGAACGCAAGGTAGAGGCTCATCAACAAAAGTTATTAAGTAATAGTGTGCTGCAAACTGTATCTCAGGCTTTGATGGCTGATGGATATGCGATTGCAGCACAAGATAAGCAAAAAATGTTTAAAGCAGAAGTATCTGGTAGGTTGATCACTTTATCTGTTGAGCATACAGAGCGACAAATATTACAGCCTGTTTTAGAAACTTGGCTGTCAAATTACCTAGAATTAGAGTCCTCTGAAAAACAAAAAAATAACTCAGAAGAAATGGATACGGCTAATCTTCAATTATTGGCAATTAAAGAAAAAATAGCGGCTAAGCAACAAGAACTAAGTCTATTTGCTGAAGCAAATGATATTACATCGCTAGAACGTGATGAAAATAGAATACTTAATAAAATAAAATCCTTAAGTGCAAACTTAGATGCAGCAATTGCAGAACAAACCTCAGCCCAAGCCTTGTTAAATAGTTTGCGCCAGTCAGTAAAAAAAGGCCAACCTATTATTAGAGACATTGATAAGGCCCAGATTAATAGCACTAAACAAAATATACAGTTATTAAAAAGTGAGTTAGTGATTCTTGAAGAAAAATACACTCAAGCTTATCTTGCTCGAGATCCCAGTATTGTCCGTAAACAAGAGTCATTGGATGCTTTAGAGAAGTCTTTAATTGAACAATTAGCAGAAAGTAAAAGTTATTACCTACAAGACGCTGAGCGTGACCTAGAAGCCGCTAACGATAGAGTAGAACTGACTAAAGAACAGTTCAAAAGCCAAAACCAACAAGCCCAGGCTTTTAATCAAAAGTTACAAGAATACAAAATTATTAATTCTGAATTGAGCGCGATACAAGAACAAGCGCAAACTATTCGTACTCACCTAGTAAAACAAGAGGTATCACAACCTTTTGATGCAAAAATATCGGTGTTAGAAGCGCCTTTTACTCCTGATTTTGCTAGCGGCCCTGATTATTGGTATATGACAATCATTAGTTTACTAGCAGCTACGGGCGCAGGGGTTTTTGCGTTGTTATTGTTTGGTTATATAGTTAAACAAAAGCAACCAAATCAGGCGGCTACTAACTTTGTAGTTATGCCTGGTCAAACAGTAAATAGAACATTGGAACAGTTAACTCATGAGCAACAAGCATTGCTACAAAGCGGTGAAACAAATCTGCGTATAAACCAGCAAGATAAAATGCAACCGAGTCCATTGAGGTTGTTATCTGCTGCTGAGAATCAAGCCTTATATGCGGCGGCGAATAAACAAGGAAAAGCCTTATTGGCTTTAGTGTATTCGGGATTAAACTTAAGTGAGATATCGATTCTGACTAAAACTAACTTTACAGACAACTTTTCGAAAATTTTAGTTTCAGGAGAATATGCACGAACTCTAACATTAAGTAAAAGTTATATATCAGCAATAAAAGATTTGTGTGAACTTAAAAGTGACGCAGATTCAATTTGGTCAAATATTAATAGTGAAAATGACCTTTTACAGATTCTTGCTAATTCCGCCCATGACGCAGAGATTAATAATCCTGAACAGGTTGATGTTCGAATGTTAAGGCATTGTTTTATTACTTACTTAGTTGCACAAGGTGCCAAACTGAATGATCTTGAACAAATTGTCGGCTATGTCTCGCTTAGTGATTTAGCGCAATATCGGACAGTTCAACGGCAAGGTAAGTTGTTAGATTTAGCTGATATTGACTTAAATTATCCTTTAAGAGTTTAATGTGACCACTGCAACTCATTACCAACATATTTGGCGTACTGTGCAGCTTATCCCCTCAGGGAAAGTAGCAAGTTACGGGCAATTAGCTGATTTAGCTGGTTTACCTGGGCGTGCTAGGTTAGCGGGAAAGTCCTTAGCCCTTGCTCCAAAAAGTTTGCAATTACCTTGGTATAGAGTACTTCGTTCAAACGGACAATTAGCATTTCCTTTAGGCTCTGAACAAGCTAATTTACAAAAAGGTTTGTTACAGAAAGAAGATGTAGTGGTATTAAATAATCGTGTCAATATGAGATTATTTCAGTGGTCGCCAAATTTAATCGATATTTTATGTAAATTAGAGTATTGAATTACCCTATGGTTAATGTTTAATTTAATCATTTAGATTTAGTTGGATTCGCTAGTGTTAAAAACTTTTGATATAGACAAATTAGAAGTAGGCATGTTTGTTGATTCTATTGGCAAACAAACAGGCCATTTAAAAATTAAAAGTCGTGGTCGAATAACTAGCTCCAAAGCTATTGAACATTTAAAAAATCAAGGAATTGAGCAAGTCATTGTGGATTTAAGTAAACAACTTAAATCAGAGGAACCCGAACAAGAAGAACCCTGCAGTACTAAAAAAGATAAAAACGTATCATTTGCAGATGAAATTGTTACTGCCGCTAGATTGTTTGAGCAAGGTAAATGTTTACAAAAAAAACTACTGAACAGAATAGCCAGAAATCTACCTATTGATCTAGCTGTGCATGAAGAGTTCACAACTGATTTAGTTTCATCTATAGATCGCAACCCAGATGCACTTATGTGTATGTCTAAAATTCGTGAAAAAGATTCTTATTTGTTAGAACACTCTCTTAATGTTGCAATTTTATTGGCCAATTTTGCAAAAAAAATGGGATTGGATGACGATCAAGTTCAAGAGATTGCCTTATCTGGGTTTTTACATGACATAGGGAAAATAAATATTCCCGATGAAATATTGCATAAGCCTGGTCGTTTAACTGACGATGAAATGGATATTATGCGAAAACATGTGCAGTTGGGTACTGATGTTTTATTAGACATGGATATTCCGGCATCAATTATTCGTACTATTGGAGAACATCACGAAAGGTTAGATGGTTTAGGTTACCCTAAACAATTAAAGGCACAGGATATAAGCATGTTTGGCCGAATGATTGCTATAGCTGATACCTACGATGCTATTACTGCAAATCGTTGTTATAAAGCGGGCATGTCTTCTAAGAAAGCCTTGCAAATAATTGTCAAAGACACACCTGAAAAGTATGACAAAAAATTGCTGCTGCAATTTGTTAAAAGTGTCGGTATTTATCCTGTCGGTACATTGGTGAAACTAAATAATGAAAAAATAGCGATGGTGCTACAGCAGCATATTAGTGAAACGACTAAACCTAAAGTAAAAGTGTTTTATTCAGTTAAAGGTAATCACTATATACCAGCAACTGATATTGATCTTTCAACCTCAACTAATAGCATTAAGATTGTGGAGTCGGTGGTAGCAAGTGACTACAAAATTGACTTTAATAAATATTTTAAAGAATCTATAGTGGTATAAATTAAGCTATTTCAGCTTCTTTCATGATCAAAATTAATTGATCGGTTGTCACATCAGATGGGCAAATCCCTTTGTTGACTAATTCTTCGCGAATTAATTCGGGATCCTGTGAATTAAAAGAGTCACTATTACGTTGAACGTAACGAGCTAATTTTTGTTGCAGTTTGCGGGTTAAACAAGACATCTGTACTTCTCAATCAGAGTTATATTACCCAATAAGTGGGCATGAAAATATTATGTGCTTAGTATATTGAATAATGGTAATAAACAACTTATTAACCAAGTTTTTTATTATAATCAATAAACAGGCCAATAATTAAATTTCTTAAAATTCAATGATATAGAGTTTCTTGTTTTTAGTGGTGTAAAGAAAGTTGACAGTTTTATTAAAACTTATGTTTATTTTAATAAGGGCAAGATAGTTATTAATAAACTCTTAATATTGACTGGTTTAGCTTCATGGGCATTCATTCCGGAAGCCATATAACTATCCACTTCTTTTTCAAGAACATTAGCCGATAATGCAACGATGGGAACTTCAGATATTATAGGGTCCGAGTGCGCGCGAATAATTTTTGTTGCTTGAATACCATCCATTTCAGGCATCTGTATATCCATTAAAACCAGTTTAAAATCATTCTTTTGATTAATAATATCAATTGCGTGTTTACCATTGTTGGCCATAGTGACCAGAGCGCCTTGTTCCACTAATAAATGTTCGATCACGACTTGATTTATTTCATTGTCTTCAACCACTAATATGGGGACGTTTAATAATCTGTTTTTAAATTGATCTTCTTTGTTTAATGAGTTTGAGTTATTTAAACAATGATCTATAGCGTTAAATAATAGGTCGGTGTGACAGGGTTTACTTAAAACTGATTCAATCGGTAAAAGCACTTTTGCATTTTCTATTATTTCTGCTTCGTAAGCAGAAATAATAATAATTTTAGGCGTAGTGATGAGTTCTAGTTTGGTTACTTCTTCAATAAAACTTGCACCATCCATTATAGGCATTGCCCAATCAGATATAATGATTTTTATATCACATTCGTTACTTTGCAGTATTTCTAAGCCTTCTTTAGCGGTTTGTACTGCTATGGGTCTAACTCCCATATTCGTTAGAAAACTTGTCAGTATTTTTAAGGCAATTGGGTTGTCGTCAACTACCAGAATATCAATATTATCTTTAATGATATTATGTTTATTATTATCAATTAGTATGTCTTTATTTAGCTCTAACAGCATGCTAGCGATAAATACACTACCCTTGTCTTTAATGCTTTCAACTTGAATGTCACCATTCATTGTATGACAAAGTTTTTGACTAATGGCTAGCCCTAGACCAGTACCCCCAAATTTTCGAGTAGTAGAAGTATCGGCTTGGCTGAATTTTTTGAACAAGTTTTTGGCCTCATTCTCATCCATTCCCACCCCGGTATCAGATATTTTAAAGTTCACAATTGAGTGTTGCTCTGAGTGGTGATTTTTTACCATTGAGATAGTAACATCCACACTCCCCTTTTCTGTGAACTTGATCGCATTACCGCATAGGTTAATTAATATTTGATTGATCCTAAATACATCGCCTATTAAGTCAGGATAAAAATTATCTTGTAAGGCAACAGTAAAATTTATATTTTTTTGTCTTGCTTGTTCATCGAAGGATACTTTGAGGTTTTCGATCACACTATAAATAGAAAATACCTTGCTTTCTAAGATGATATTGCCAGATTCAATTTTTGAGAAATCTAAAATATCATTAATGACTGATAATAGATGTTTGCCAGAAAATGTCAGTTTGTTTAAATATTCTTGTTGTAACTGATCAAGTTTGGTTTGTTTTAATAACCCTGTTAAGCCAATAATTCCATTTAATGGGGTTCTTATTTCATGACTCATATTCGCCAAAAAATCGGTTTTTGCATTTTCTGAAACTTTTGCATTCTCTACTGCTTTTGCTAGTTCTTGGTTATTAATATTTAACTTGTTTTTTTGTTTAACAAGTTCAGATGTTTGACGGGAAACCTCCTCAGTTAAATTATTATGAATTGATAATAGTGAATGAATAATGAATGAAATGGCGAAAGATAATAATATTCCAGCAATAAATAGTTCAAATAGTAAACTATTTGTGTTTTCTAATTTTTGATCAATAGGTGTAATTATCAAATCGAAATGGTTATTAACTAAATTAATTGGGAAAGTGAATTTTATTTTTTCTTGAGTGATGTCTGCTTGTTTTTCTGGATATTGAAACACATTGTTATTCTTGTCTTTAAGCAGGTAATGAAAATTATGTTCCCTTTGTGTCTGTGTAAGACTAACAAAAAAACTAGAAATATATTGGCTAGAAACTATTAAACTAGTGACTTCATTATTTTGTAAGTTTTGGCTGTTTTTTTCTAGAACGGGGAAAATATAAAGAATAAATAGTTCGTTTTGTATACTTTCTATAGGCATTATAAAGTCTGAAATTGTTGGTTTTTTATGATCAATCACAGGATATATTAAAGGTCCAACGGGTGAAGAGTAAGTGATATTTCTTCCGATAAAAGTATTTAGCGGGATATTTGGGTAGGTGTACGTTACAACGGAAAAATAATCGTTTATTGGTGTCGCAGGAGATATTATATTTTGAGGAGAAGCATTAAATATACTAAAGTTTTCGAATTGGGCTTCTGGGTTTTGTTTTATTTGTTCAATAAATGTTTTGCGCTTGTTTATTGGAGCTCTTTGAATTGATGTGATTCGCCTAGTGTCTGGAAAATGTCCAAATACACTTTTTACGAACTCTTCGAATTCTTTGTAACTTACCCAACTAGAAGATGCAAAAAGATTGGCTACAGACGATACCTGAAAAAATGAACGTTTGAATTCTGCTTCAATATCTTTAGCGTGTATCTGTGCTCGTTGTTGGTATTTATTATATGTATTACTTTGCTCTTGAGTTAAAGCCGTTTGATATAAATATCCTGATGATAAAACCCCCACCACTAAGATTATTAATGAATAATATTGAGGATTTTTAAACAATATGCATTTTATTTTTTGTTTGATTTGCATCATTAAGAATGTATTTTTTGCTGACAGAGACTATGGTAATAATTCCACACCTGCAATCATCCTAAAGTCTAATAGACGGTACCGGTTTTTAATGATTTTGCTATTTAACCTGAGTTCTGGATAAGAAGTATCGTCTAATCTTAATTTATCATTACAATTCAATAGCTTAATACCATTCACCCAAATCACCTCACCTGAATACTTATTCGGTGACGAAATTTTTGTGTATAGCAAGGCAGATTGTCGTACGTAATAACGTGTTATTGCTAGACAATCCATCGCCGCTAGGCACAAAAGATCGTTATCGAGAGATTCGGCTTATCCAGTATTCAGGTTATTTATTTGAGTTATTAGGCAAGCTAGTGATGTTGCCAATCCGAGTCAAAGCAGTTGATCTGAGAATAGTCGATATGGTCTATCTTAACAAAACCGCCTAGCTGGCGGTTTTGTTAGGATAGATAAAAGTCTACTCAATATTCGCGATCTGTTTGTTGGTAAATAAATATATATGTCTATATATCAATGGTTTAATATTTTAATTGTAAGGTTTATTAGGTTTATGTCAACAAATCTGTCAACAGTTGATGTTTTCCATGCTTCAAATATACTCCCCTTCTTTTTCTAAAATCATACATGTATGTTAATGAATAAACTTACTCGCTTTACAAAATCAGAGCAAGAGATGATACGTGAAGCGCATCAAGAGAATATTAATCCTCTAGTATATGCTTATCTCAATTGCGGCAGGCATTATCAGCTGAGGGCTTTCATAGGGGATAATGAAACTGAAGATGAATTCAAAACAATAGAAGACTTTGACAGGTTAGAGTATTTTCTTGCCGGATCAATTGAAACTGAGTTAAGCGGCACTGGATTATTTGAATTCGTAAAAACTGAGCAGTCAGGTAAACATAGCCTAACTAAGAATAAGCCCTATCCAATTTCATCTGAAGCGTTGACTGAATTACTAGGAGCGCAAGCTACCTTTGAAACTAAGCGGTTTCCATTAGACAGAATAGAAAATGTAGAGTTTTATATAGAGACAAAGAAGCTGGTTAAGTTAGAGCGGAAGGGTCTATTCGTATATGAGAATCAGTTCATCTCTTTGGTCAGGCAAACACTCAAAAATCTTATATCCTTATTAACAAGTAAAGTAGCGGTCATAGAAATTGGAGTTAAGATCTGTGATGGAATAGATGACATGCCTCATCCAGTTATTTACGCCGTACTGACCTACTTGATGAAAAATCGAACATTACCTATACAAAATCCAGAAAATATTGAAATTCTTTGGGCCTATATTGAAGGCGAATATGGCAAAGGCAATGAAAAAAACTCGGTTGCTTTTGTTGATTCTATTATCAAAAAAACTCAGCTGTGGACCTTATATACAGACACTTACTCACAAAAAATACTAAATTATAATTAGAACTTTTTAAAAATCTCCGAGACGTTTTACGAGCGCTTTTCTGGATTTTTCTACATCCTGTTTTCTTCAATTAGTGTGTATCTCAAATACAACCAAACAAGGTCAAAGAGATGCACGACAATTCACAAATTCAATCAACACTCATTTCAAACTACAGACTTCTAAGACGCCAAGTCGTTCAAGACTTAACTGGGCTTAGTAAAGCTACGCTGTGGCGTTTAGAAAGAGATGGCAAGTTCCCTAAAGCTGTTCAGCTTACATCCCGAACCGTCGGTTACAGAGAGTCTGAAATATTGGCTTGGCTAACCGCACCTACCGAATTTCAACTGAAGGTTGCTTAGGGGCTTTACTGCGGTCGCGATAGCGGCCGTTTTCCCATTTCTTCCCACCAAAACACTCATGTTTCTTCCAATTCTTAAAATCTTATACTTAGGACTTTGTAACAATGCCATGTTCAAAAAACCAAAAAGAACTACTATCTAACCTATGCAAGCTACAGGCTCAAGCGCAAAACACGTTAAATGGAAACACTCGTCGGCGAGTAATAGGTAAGATAACTAAGAGTAATGGTTTAGAGGTATATGGTACTGCTAATGATAATAAACTTTATAACACTTACTTAGATAATAGACAGAAGCGCTATCTAGAGTCTATTGGTCCTGTTTTGCCTTATTACACTCCTAGTATTGTCTCTTCTTTTAAGAATGATAATGGTTTTAAGCATAACCCTAACCTTACTTATTCATTTGAAGTTTTAAAGAAAATTGCTGAGGTCGAAAAGAAAGACCTAATACTCATTACTACACAGCTAAGTGATAAGGAGAGTTTATATCTACATGAACAAGACTCACCGGCAAGCAACATTAGTAAGAAGGTTTTAAGAAAGCTAAAAACGATCTTAAATAGCCCTTTACTAGGTTTTATTGTATTAGAGCGCTCTTACGCAAGAAAGATTGAGAGGGCGTCCCAGAATGTCACTGAGGGCCCCTCACAAGATAAATGCTATGGTCTTCACTTTCATATGTTAATAGTCGAAGATAAATCTAATTTCGAAGGTAAAAACAAAGCCAAAATTGTAAAAGCTTTAAAAGGACTAGCAACCGGATCTAATAACGCTACAAAGATTCAGTTTAATTATGTAGTTGGGCGTTTAGACGAAACTATTGGCGGGCTTCGAAAAGATTCTATCATAAAAATCGTTATGCATCTTGATGGTTCAAGTTCAGACTACTTATCAAAGGAATTAGATAAACCAATTTCTAGATGTGGAAATAAAAACTTTGCTTTGATGGGAATTAGAAAAGAAGTGAGGCGGTTATGGACTGATTGCCATTATAAGCAAGTAGCATTGAACCAGTTGGTAGATAAGATTAAGAAAGAAATCAAAGTCGAAATTGACCCAGGTGACATGCAAGCACGGATAAACGAAGTCCTATAAGAGTGAAGCTCTATAGGCAGCTACCCCTTCTAAAAAAAAGCTTGTAACTTATTCAAACCTTATAGTTGTATATTATGTCAAGGTTTACATAATATACTTATATATCAAATGCTTATGTGAAACTGATGTTTGCAGTTCGGTGTTTGTCTTCTACATTTTAATCTCTACAAACCGACAAGAGATTAAAATGAAATCAAGTATCAGCGACCTAACTAAATATTATCACTCGATAGAGACATTCAAAGTTGATCAAACACTTTTTAAGCAGCGGTGCAAAAGGCTTATTAAAAGACAGCCTCTGACACCGGCGCTGTTGAAAGAGGTAGCAACGCTTAAACCAGACGCTTATTTTGCGAAATATGCCGGCAGGCGTACACGGATGAATATCAATAGTGAGGCAATCGATGTAAGGGATGAATATGATAAGCTAGAGAGCCCTGTGGTGCCCTATCCCGTCTTTCGAGATAGATTGGCTACACTTGCTAGAAAACAGCGGGATGTGCCGTTAAAAACGCATACAGGCGTTTCTCACAAAGCTGGCTCATTATCCGAAGAACATTGGAAATACTTCATAGGTAGTGGACGTGCCAAACCTTTTATCTATGACGGCACCCAGTACCCTGCCATCAAGGGACAACAGTTCTTAAGTGTACCTAGCTTGTTGATGGAGATAGGTAAGCTTGATATTAAATCACTGGTACTAAGTAGGCTTAAGCAGGGTTTTACGATCGATAGAGCTATTTCGGAAGAAAAATACACACCTAAAGACGGCAACGGCTGGATTTACAAGTTGTCTTCTTCAGAGTGTGAACAAGAATATATCGGTTTAACAACATCGGAGCCTGAATGTCGGTTTAATCAACACAAAACTAGTGCGCGTAATGGGTCAGGACTTCTAATCCATAAAGAAATAAGACGTTATGGGGATAAAACTTTCTTCATAGGGATAGTAGACAGTCAGGTGCCTGTCTCTGAGCTGGCAGAACGCGAGAGACACTATATTAAATTTTTAAACACCCTTGCACCTAATGGCCTCAACAACAGCGCTGGTGGACAGTTAGGTGGCTCTAGGGGGAAGCCGATAGAAATTGACGGAGTAAGTTATAAAAGCATAACAGAAGCGGGTAAATCGATAGAGAAAGAGACAAATGGTGCAGTGCGTTGGTACAGCGCGGAGAGTCGTATTCGAAATGGTGAAGAGATGCCCGAACGTGCCAGAAAACATAGCTTTCATGCGGATGCAGGTACCAACCTTTTTAGAAGGCACCTTGGTTTAGCAAAGAGAAAACAGCTTTGCCATAGATGGCTAGACTACGACGAGTTTAAACGAGACGTACTTAAAGAGTTTACTATGTCGCAAATCATCAATCAAAAACTACGTTTGAGTAAGATCAATGGCTCAAAGCTATATGGCCCAAAGAACTTTGTATGGCTCACGTCAAAGGAAGCGATTGAAGCAAGATGTGGGAAGCCAATTAATGCATTTGGTCAATCATTTCGTTCGATGACGGCTTTTGCCAAACACTATGGTATACCAGTTTCGACTGTTAAATATCGTATGAGAGTTTTGTGTTTAACTCCCGAACAAGCGGTACATATTCAACACATTCCTATTGAGCTAAAGCAAAATCGGTATGATTGTTTATCAAATAGGCATTGGAAAAACTAAACAAGCAGTAATAGGCAATAATCTTCGTTTTTGAAAAATGCTTACTGCTTGTATTTTGAATTGTTAAATTATAACAAGTTTTTGATTGCTACTTTCCAGTAGCATACGTTTTTGAGAGTTTGATTCACGTGTTTCTAACACCTGTTTCTTCCACTCTGGCCATGCTTCAACCTCAGTCTTGGCATATTCGAGATGTTGCTTTAAAGAATTATTTTGATTTTTCACTTATTCAACCTTGATTGTGTTTTTATTTTCATAATTCTGAGCTTCACGATGAGCTAAAGCCGAAGCAAGTAGTTCAGCTTGTAAGTAATCAAGAACTCGCGGTGATAATCTTAATGTAGCTGAATGTGGATGCCATTTCACTACTTCTCCCGATTTATTTTTTCTTATTAGTGGTTCACTCGACCCTAAATTATTAGAAAACAGATTTAAAAATATTCTTGGTCCAACGCCAACGAAGGGTTCAAAAGTTACCTTTCCTTCCACTTCCCCACTATCAGAAATAGAATCACTGTGGAATTCTATCGCTCTACTTTTAGGGTATGGTTCAACATAAATGACTCTACTAATACCAGCCGCAATAATATGTTTAGCGCAGTTATGACATGGAAAAGTGGTACAAAATAAACTTGTTTCTAGCGTACTATTGTTGGTTCGAGCACAAGCTAGTATCGCTTCCATTTCAGCGTGAACAACCCTTCCATATTCAGTTAAGTCATCTATTCGACTTTTTTTAATAGCTTCTGTAATTTTACGTTTTAGAACTGGGTCATCAAAGCTTTTGAGTATCTGGTTTGTTATTTCAATCTTTGATTTCTTATTTGAATCTTCACCTCGCATATAATCACGTCCAAGCTCGACATCTTTTATTGAGTGGTCAGCGTTGTCGTAATAAGGCCAATATAGCCCTCCTCCATATGCTGGAACATCATTTGCTCCTGTAGATATAATACTTTTATTTTTTGATAATACAGCACCTACCTGCCTAGAAAGATCAGCTGATCTTGTTGATGCTGAAAAAGCCATGAACATAGCGTATTCATCAAATGTTGGCGTAAGGTATGGATTTGAAAAGATTAGATTTAGCATTCGACCGATTTGATTTTTAAGTTTATCGTTGCTTTGCCCTAGTTCAATAAAAAAGTCAGATAGATGAAAAGTATCCCTTGTATGTTGTCCATGCCCACTGATAGAGCCTTCATCTGCATCCCTTGCAATTAGACTTTCAACAGCTTCCTCTAGATCAGATTCTCTTTTTTTCGTACTTAAATATTCTTCTCTGCGTTCTTTTGAGGAATACACGCCCACTACAAATAACCCATCTCCGTATATTTTTCTCAATGTTTCAAGCTCTTCTGGATGCTTTAAAGAGCGAATTATCCATGCTGTCTTATCTAACGGAACTTGCTTACCTTTTTCCTTTAAACGACGATTTGAAATTTCTGCTGCTGTAGCGTTTGCAAGCGCAGCATTACTGCCAGACAGTTGCCTATATTTGTTACCCGCAGACATATAAGTATTAATTTCCTCCAATGGAGTGTTGGATTCAGGTAGTTCTACTAAATTTTTAATAATATCAGTGGAAATTCTTATTAGCTCAGTGCGGTAATCAAAAGTAGCAAGTTCTCTCTTAATAGTATCCGTAACTAGTTCTAATTCAGTGCCGACGGCACCAACTAAAGCAAATATTATTTCAGTACCTTCATCCTTTATTGCGTTGTTTTCAGGTAAGTCTGGTTTATTAGGCGGCATTACAAATTCCTTTAGTACTATTTTAAAAATTAATGTGTTCCTGACCTTATAGATAAATCTAATAAGAGTTTGGGTACTAATAGTGATCATTGTTAAAAATTATTTTACATTTCCTCAATTGGTTAAAGCTCTCTATGTCTTCTGTCATTAGTTAGATCAGAGTTTTAAACGACAAGTCTCGCCCCATTCACCCTAAGCCACTCTTTGCATTCTGCATAATCGGGCATAATGCCTTCCACCAGCTTCCAAAACTGTGGTGAGTGGTCGTGTTGTTTAAGGTGGCATAGCTCGTGTACCACTACGTAGTCGACTACGCGGTTGGGTGCCATTATAATTTTCCAGTTGAAATCGACTCGTCCTCGCGGGGTACAGCTTCCCCAGCGAGATTGGAATTCTTTCACTTTGTAGCCGTTTGTCTCTACGCCCACGATTGGCGAGTAACGTATTAGCTTTTCTCGTAATTTAAGCTCAGCACGACGCCTAAACCAGCTTGTAAGCGCATATTTAATTAATTTAGACTCTGACGCACCTTTGGGTGCTGATATCGTTAGGCGACCTTGTACGAGCTTGATAGGGGTAAGTTCACCCTCAGTTATTTTGAGTCGATAATTCCGTCCCAAGTAACTAAACGCTTCGCCCGACACATATTGCTTCTCAGTTGTCACCTTCGCCTGAGGATGTAAAGCGATCTTCTGTTGTATCCAAAGTTTTTTGTCATCAAGTAACTTCTTTATCCGTTCTTCGGTCAAAGTACGAGGCACAACTACAGCGACTACACCAGCCTCCACTTTGATAGTGGCGGTCTTACATCGGTCAGTGCGGTTTACTTGGGCAACAAAACCGTTACCTTGAACATACTCAGTTTGTTTCACCGTTAGTGACCTGCGCCTTTACTGCTTCCACTGAACTTGGTCTTACCCAATTCCATAAAACGTTCTTGCACCACTTTCACGAGGCTCGTTTCACCAAATGATTGGTCGAGAATGGTGCGTTTGATTTCTTTCTTCATGCGTTTTACTTCATCAAGTTTACTGAAAAAATCGACTATCTGCGTAGCTTCGTTAAAGGTATCCACTAACGTTTGTGTGGTAGATTTTATCTCGTCAAAAGTGGCTGCATCAACCACATCACTCCCTTGGATTGCGGTCACTTCAGCCATCAATATGTTGTAAAACGCGTATTCGGTTTCTGATAAGCCAATATCGTCAGCGGCTTTCTTATGGTTTACCTCGATGTTATCAACCATCTCCAGAAGAAGTTCGAGCTGCTGTTCCCATTTGCCAGCGTTCTTTAAAATGATGTCTTTTAACTTAAGACTTAACGCCTTGTAATACTCAGGATCTTCTTCAAGTTTAACGGTTATATGATGCTTGATGGCACTCTCAATTTCAGAGGCTTTTGATTCGTCAGATTTAACCTCGTTAAGCTTCTCTTTGAAGTTAGCTGCAAGTAAATCGACAGGCGGTATTTTGGGGACTACTCCGGTACTCAGAATATGCTCATCAACTAGTTGCCGTACTTTTTCACCCACACCTGACAAGTCCAAACCTTCATCACGATAGCGGTTACGTGCTGCGTTATTTACTTTACCTAAAAACTTCAAATCGGGAACAAAGGGCGAAGCGCCAACATCAGGTAATACAATGTTCATCTGTTTCGCAAAACGCTTAAATGCGATTTCAAATTGTGCTCGTACCACATCATCTTTGAGGGCAAGAACACATAAATCTATATCTCGACCATTAGCTTTTATTGCATCTTTGAAGAACCCCATTGCAACAGTATGCGTGGCTTTAAGCTTAGGAATTTCATCTTTGAGTGATTGAATTGTACCGTCAACGTCTTCGCTGCTAAAAAGCTCTAACGCTTCAATCAAGTAGTCAGACAGACCATGGTAGTCAACAACAAACCCACACGACTTGCCAGCATAAGTCCGGTTAACACGGGCTATGGCTTGCATCAAAGTGTGGTCTTGTAGTTTGCGGTCGATGTACATCACTTGCGCGATTGGCGCATCGAACCCCGTTAACAGCATGTCCTTAACTATTAAAAATGCCGTTGGGTTTTCTTTCAGTGGCTTGGTGAAATCTGCTATGACTTTCTTTTGATGCGCCTTGTCCGTGTATTGGGCAAGCTCAGCCGGGTCGTTATGGTCGCCTGAAATAATGACCTCTGATGGGGGAGCGTCCAATTCATCCAAAGTTTTCTTATACAAAGCAGCGGCATGACGGCTACCAGTTACTATCATTGCCTTGAAGCCATCGGGTTGGATGTGTTCTCGGTAATGCTTAAGTAAGTCGATACAAACCCAGCGTATGCGTGCTGGGGCTTCTCGAACCGCACGCTCTACGCCGTATTTTTTCTTAATCTCTTGCTGCTGCTCTTTAGTGTATTCAGAGAAATACTCGTCGAATAATTTGTCTAATGACTCACCAGACACATCGGTTATTACTTCACGCCCTTCATACAGCAATCTAACCGTTGCGCCATCATCAACCGCTTCATTGATTTTGTATTGGTCAATGTATCCACCAAACGCAGTACCCATCTTTTGGGTTTTAAGTAGCGGTGTGCCAGTGAAGCCAATCTTGGGTGCATTTGGTAATGCGGCATTGATTACCATTGCAAGGCCGCCGAATTGAGTTCGATGGGCTTCATCAGCTAACACGATGATTTTATCGCTGGGGTTTAGGTCAGTGAATCCGCCTTCTTTTTCTGCGTCCTGAAACTTCTGCACCATCGCTGTTACCAAGTCCGAGGAATCTTTCTTGAGCAAGGTTTTTAACGAGGCAACAGAATCTGCATTATATACCGTTTCGCCTTGTGCATCACGGAAGGTACTGGATAGCTGTTCGTCAAGTTGCGTCCGGTCGGTGATGAATACGAGTTTGTATTGTTGTAGCACAGGGTCACGGCGCATTTTCACCGCCAGCATTACCATGGTTAACGACTTACCTGAGCCTTGGGTGTGCCAAACAATGCCTGATTTATCTTTACGGGTAGCACCTGTCTTAAGGCGCTCTATTACCTTGTTCACAGCTCTAAACTGCTGATAGCGCGCCACCTTCTTAATCAACTTGCCTTCAACCGGCTCATAGATAATAAAGTTCTGCAAAATATCAAGAAAACTGGCCTTGTTGAATAGTCCAGCCAATAGTCTCTGCTGTGCTGTGGTATTAGTCCCACTCAACTCATCATCAGTAAAGGGATAAGCATCCTTCCAATCGCCATAGTGTTGCCCACCTGAGCTGATGGTGCCCACTTTGGCTTGGTCACGACAGCTTGAAACCATCAATTGGTTGTACCAAAACAGTCTGTCAGCGCCTTCACACTTCGACAAATCAGCATTCGGATAACGCAAGTTAGCATAACGACGTAACTGGTTAATGCCTTCGGCGATGGGGTTGGTGACATAGGGTGATTTGCATTCAATAACCGCCAGCGGTATGCCATTCACAAAACAGACTATATCGGGGATGATGTTTTGATTAACGCCCTCAACCTTGAACTGGCTAGTGCAGATGAATTCATTGTTATCAATATTATCAAAATCGATGATTTTAACGGTTTGCCCTTTGCGACCTTTACCTAAGTCTTGTTCAACCGATTGGTAGTTAACCAATGTGGTGTAAAACGCATGGTTGTACTCCATCAACCCGGCGCAAATAGGGTGTGTAATCTCCCGTGAAACTTTGCGTAAGTTCTCGTCGCTTATCCATGGGTTGATGCGTTTGATGGCGGCTTCAAGATGATGAATGAGCACCACGTCGCGCTGGTAGGGTCTTGCTCCCGCTTCTGGAGTTAGTTGTGCGCCATTCACATAAGTCCAGCCTAGTTGCTGTAACTGAGAAATGGCGGGTTGTTCAACCTTGTCTAATTCATCTTGATCCATACTATTCCTTGTATACCTGCATCTAGCTTGCCGAGAGCGATGAGTTGAATTGGTCAGTGTTAACGCGTACTTTGCCCGTGAGCAAGTCTTGCATTAGGCCTTTTTTTAATGAAAGAATGCTGCTCAACTTGTTGTTGCAAGAATTTATTTTTGTCTTCGTGCAAGTGATGATGCGTGCGATTTCTTTTTGTTCATTTTGGTTCGGCAATGAAATTTGAAAGTTTTTAAGAACACCTAATTGCAAATCGGGAATGCTTAAAGTAGAAATTCCCAACCGAATTTGTTCTTTAATCTTTTGAGAGGTTAACAATAACTCCAAAAATTCAGGAACTATTTGTGATTTATTCGGAGTGAGTAACGCAACATTTTGTGATATTGCAAAAGCCGGATATTCTTTACGAACCAGTGCCACCCTGCCTACGGTTCCAGTTTTTGTCATTATAACATCATCAACTTTAGGTAAGCTTCGAGGTCTTAATGCACCAAAATCACTAACTGATATTTTGTTTGAAATGGAAAAGTCTAACCAACCATCTTTGCATTCCTTCCCAGATACCAGAGGAACACCTACATTTATATATTTAGGACGAACAGTGAGTCCATAAGTAACGTCAGTCGTAACCTCTTCTATCGTCTTGACCTCCCACCCAACCGGAATCTTCCCCACGGGCGAGTCTTTGAATTCAAGATGCCCGATCCCTTTGGTCAGTAACTCTTGCATCATGGCGGTTTTCAAGTCTTTTAATTTGTCAATTTGCGCCTGTGTTTTTTCAATCACCTCGTCAACGGAGGTGAGTATTTGGGTGATTTTTTGTTGTTCTGGGAGGGGGGGTAAAAGCAATTCAAGGGATAATAAATCTTCTTGTCCAATACTAGCTTGAGCGGTGATTTTCGCACGTATAAAAATTGCTTTGCGTAAAACTTCTGAATTAAGTAAATATGAGGTATATAGCGGGTTGGTATGTTCTAAATTTAAAGTGGATTTAATAATATTCGACTCGAACACAAGATCGAAGTCGTGTTCCTCTACTAGCACGCAAAGACCTACACCTTCTGGCTTAACGGATACTCTGTTAAAAAGAATATCTCCGAATTGAAGTTTATATTTAGCTCTTTCAGTCTCAGTAAGCTCTATCTGGGAACAACCCTCTAACGATGTTTTATCTTTATTAAACAAATAACCAATATCTAAAATTTTGGCGTTACCCTTTCCGTAGAAATCAGCATGTTTATACAGACCATTAGTAAGTTTGCCTTTTAGAAGACTTTCGTACTTACATTTGATCCACCCCTCTGGAGCCTCACTACTCATACCCCAACTCCGCCAGATATCCCTTCATCACCGACTCAGCGGTGGCTAACTGCTCATCAAGCTGATGCAAAGAAACGTGGTACTTATCCCACCAACGCTCAAGTTGGCTGATAACGCTAGCACTGGCGTCACCTACCTTAGTGCGCAATTCTTCTTTGGCTGTAATCTCAGGTTTGAAGTCGTAATACCCTTGTTCCGTTGAGGACTCTCCATCACGCCTATCGAACACAACGCTCACATCAAACCCTTCAAGGATTTCTTCTTGAATGTAGTCATTGTGCACTTCACGCACTGGCACGCCACCGTGCAAGATGGCACGTACATCAAAGATTTCAGGTGGTGGTGAAGTATCAGCATAACGGCGAATGTTGAGGTTGAAGTCGTTATCAGCAATCTCACTAACATCAACTACTTTGGCGTAGCGTTTGATGTCTTGGTAATCATCAAAGGTTTGCACAATTTTGTCTATGTCGCACTGGCGTAAGGTGTTCTGGTTTTTGCCTTCCTGAAACTCTAACTCGCCGTTGATGAACAGCACTTTGTTTTTACGTGCTGCAGGTTTGTTTTTGTTGATGATAAGCAAGCAGGCTGGTATACCGGTGCCGTAGAATAGCCCAGACGGTAAACCAACCACGGCTTCTAATAAATCATCTTGTAGTATGCCTTGGCGTATAGCTTTTTCGCTTGAGCCGCGAAACAGTACCCCATGGGGCATCACTATGCCTGCCATGCCATCGCTGTTTACGCTGGCAATCATATGTTGCACAAAGGCTAAGTCACCGGCGTCTTTTGGCGGCGTGCCATAAGGGAATCGTCCATAGCCGTCATTGTCACACTCTTCTTTACCCCAGCCTTTGAGAGAGAACGGAGGATTGGCGATTACCCTGTCAAAGGTCATCAACTGGCCTTGGTCTTTATGCTGCGGATCACGCAAGGTATCGCCTTTACGAATGTCGGCACTGAACACACCGTGCAAGAACATATTCATCTTACAAATTGCCCACGTATTCAGGTTCATCTCTTGCCCTGCCAACGACAAGTTAGCGGGGTTTTCACCGTGTAAGGCAAGGTAGTTGCGCATTTGAATCAACATGCCGCCTGACCCAACTGTAGGGTCGTAGGTGCGCATACCCGCATGAGGTTTGAGCAACGACACCAGTAATTGCACCACTTCACTGGGAGTATAAAACTCGCCTCCTTTTTTACCGGCACTGTCGGCAAACATCTTAATGAGGTATTCATAAGCGGTACCCAGCAAGTCTGGCCGCTCAAAATCAGCAGTACGCAGGCGGTGCAAGCTAAAGTGTGAAAGTAAGTCGCGGAGCTTTTTGTCTGACAGCTTGTTTTTAATATTAAAGTCGATGCTCACCAGCACCCCTTCAAGCGAGCTGTTGTGCTCTTCAATGGCTTCGGTGGCTTTATTAAGCTCGGCACCTATATCGTGCTTTAAGTCCTTTAGGTGATCCCAGCGTGCGGTTTGCGGGATAAAGAAGGTGCTGTCGTATTCATCCTCGTCTTCTGCCAGTGCAGTCGCCTCGGCAGCGGTTTTACCTTTGCCAATATAATAGTCGATAATTTTTTCACGCTCTTCATCAAAAGAGTCTGATAAGCGTTTGAGGAACATCATGCCGAAGATGTAATCTTTAAACTCAGAGGCATCCATGTTGCCGCGCAGAATGTCTGCTGTTTTCCAAAGAAATGATTCAAGTTGTTGTAAGGAGAGCTTGTGCTGCATTAACGATATCCGTGTTAGATGAGAGTTTTTTATTAATTATTACAAAGAGTAATAAACTTCGATATATACCAATTTTTACCATAGTAGCGATTTAAATAGGAAATGGAAATTCTGAATTTGTGGTGGAGTTCGTTAACGGAGTACTTGTTATGGGTGCGAGATGGGTTAGATGGCTTGCGGTGCCGTGAACAGAAAATATAGTCGTTTTCATATTCAGCTTGAAAACTTGCTAGCTGTTTCCTCCAGATCAAACCCTTGCCTTCGCTATTAGTTAACGTTTAATAACGTTAGGTTAATTGAATGGTAGAGGACTTTAACTTCATTAGTTCATGCCCATGCTTGGGGTAATAATGCTCTCTACTACGGCCCATATCAATATGACTGATTGCGGTAATAACAGTTTGATTAGGAGATATAGCAAAACAGAGTGATGTCTTGAAAATATTCCTGTCATTCATTTGACGAATTAATTGCATTAGACTAACTTTAGATCTCAATATCAGTTTCAAGGAAGAACTTCGTGCCGCAATCTACCCCACCTATCGTACTCGTGAAAACATGGCTGCAATTATTAAGCTTAAGTTCAGAGAAAGAAGTCCTGACTCATACAAAGCGAATGCTTGTAAGATCTTTTGGTAGTGTCGATTTAGCTTTTGAATATATCGAGCTGACTGGTCATAAGTTACGCGCTTAGCTATCGCTAAGAACGGTTAGAAATAAACAAGGAGTTTTAGCTTGATATTACATGTGGGGTTTATCCTATTTTCAGTTTTTATTGGATTTACAATTGGAGCATCGAACTCTCCAGTTGTCGGACATTTTTTGACAGCTATATTTGGCCTGGCTGGAGCCATTGTTGGTACGGAGTATCTGTCAAACGATGGTGAAAAATTCACTCTAAGTAAAAGTTCTGTAGGCGCTTGCTTGATATTTACTTCAGTATCTTTATTTCTTGGCTTAATATCAGGTGATTTTTATCGTAATAGTGGAAAAAAAATAGCAATTTCAGTTCCATGGGAAGGGCAAATAAAACCTTCTACAACAAAAGAAGCATTGGATTGGTTAGCTGTTAGAACATCACTAATTAGCTTGGGTTATTCCGATAGCGATATATCAAATGTATACAAAATTAGGGTCAAAGAAATTGAACGATTGAACGCTATTATAGAGAAAGAAAAGTCTTCAGGTGTCGAAGATTATGAACGAACGAAATTGTATGATTACTCAAGCCCATTTCACTCTATGCTTCCAAAGGCAAAAGCAGCTAACGTGGGCACGCGTGGACCAGCCTCAATAAACTAGGATGAAAATTATGAAATTTTATAAATATTTAGTTTTGTTATTTACCCTGTCGTTTAGCTTTTCTGTTCTCTCTGAAGAGCCCAAACATGATGACAAAGAGCATAAAAAAGCCGAGTCGAATCTCGACCATAAGCACTGGGAAAAAGCGCATGGAAGTGCTACTCCTGAAAAGAAAGAGGGACGTAAACCAAGTGTGAAACCCTCTAAAAAGTCCGATAGTGCACGTGTTATTAGAGAGTGATTAGTTTATGAACTTTACATTGTAATTAATAAAGAGTAGGTCGCGCTTCGCGCGCCTTTCCTTAGATCTATGGACACCTAAATACTTCATCTTGGTGGGTGCATGCAGGTTTGAGAATAAGCGGTGGTCCAGAAAATAGAAGAGCTATAATTAAAGTACTTAAATAGTCCGAACTGCCACTAATATGATATATAACTACCTTCCATATTTGGTAATAATACTAAATAAAAATTTCGGTTTTTACCGCGAAATTTCGCTATATATGCTATATTTCATTTTCTTATAGTTGGTACTTCATTCATTCTTTTCACTATATTACTTACTGTGCTTGCCCAGAACATGCCTCCGTTGGCACTTTGAACATTCATTTGGTTTAATCGCTTTGCAATATCAGAGTAAGCAACCGAAGTTAAAGTCATCGGCTCAATTATAGGCCATAAGCTTTTAGCAAATTGGTCAGCTTGTTTACGCTTGGCTACATTACGTTCATTAGTTGTTGTTCTTAAGCCTCCTAAACGTGCGCCACGGGCTTTTGCTTCGGCAAGTGCGGCCTTAGTACGTTTACTGATGAACTCTCTTTCTTGTTCCGCTAAGGCCGCGTAAATGTGTAATTGGAAAGGATCTGCATGTGGCATTGTCGCTACTTTGAAATTTAGCTTCCTATCTTCCATTAACGAAGCGATGAACGATACCTTTCTGCTTAGACGGTCAAGCTTAGCCACTAATAGTGTAGCGTCATGTTTTTTAGCCAAATTGATTGCTTCGTTTAAAGTAGCTCTTGCTGAATTAGCGCCTGAGTCGATTTCTAAGAATTCTTCGATAACTTTGTATGGAGTTGGGCTGTAGTTGTCGAGATAAAGTCTTATGTCGCGTTTCTGGGCTTCTAAGCCCAGCCCCGATTTTCCCTGCTCTTTGGTACTAACCCGGAGATAAGTGACGTATTTCATATTTACAGTCTTCCTTACAAGATAGCAACGCTGGTTGTGCTTTGTATAGCTTGTATTCAACTATAAATATAGGTAGCTGTGGCGTCAATGGATTAACCATAAGAATTCGCAGTAATTAAACATGAAATCGAAGGTGAAACATTAAATCGATCAGGGATTTGCTAACTACCTTTGTAAGTCAAAAGCTGACAGCCTTTCTACGGTGGCAAAAAGTACGTGATGAGCGAATCTCTTCAAAGCAATTATGAAACCATTCATCGAAAAAGTGATTGAAGAGGGTAAGCTAAGATCAAAGTCCTAGGTGTAAGAACCGACCATGGTAGCTATGCTTTCTTAAAAAAAGCTGCTCATATATTTCATATCTTATAGTTGCGTCAGCATGACGATTAATCAAATGCGAAGTTCGGTTTCGAGCGATCAGCAGACATTGATCAAAGCATTGCCCCCACAAAGTAGAACACCGCCTCAGGTAAGTCTGTTTGAATAAAAGCAATATTTAAACTGGTTTGCACAACAGTGGGAGGCGCTTGTTTTGAATTCTGAATTATGTGAAAAAGTTGAGTAATAGACGAAAAACAACCGACTTCACTCCCTCAAGGATATAAGGGAGATGTCAATATGGAAAATATGAGGAATAATATATTTTCATTTTATGAAAAAGACGTTTTATTTTACTTATAATCCAAATACTTGTTAATTTGAATTTGAGGATCTAAGATAGTTGCAAGTTTCATTGGATGTTCTATCTATTGACGGTGATAATTTATTAAAAGGATGTGTTAATGAACAAATATTTAGCCGCATTATTTTTCTTTATAACGTTAACTGCTTGTGACGGAAATCCAACGTCCGAGGGACTAAATTATGGCAACATTCGATCGGTCGGAGGATATATAACTACAACGATATCTAATACTTCAGAAAAATCGGCTGATGTAATTATTAACGCTCGTAGGGATGGAAGAAACGTCTGCACTTTTGTAACGTATATCAAAGCCAACTCTAAAAATAATATCGGTGCCACTTGCAAAGCGCTCGGGTCGGGAGGTTCTTTTAAGTTGCACATTGGCTGGGCATCATATTTCCAAGATGAAGCATCGATAGCAGTCCGTTTAAAGTAGTCTACATAAACAACTAACAGCGCTTTAGGCTCGGGTTCTTTGTATATGTCGTTAAAAAACCAAAGATGACACCCATCTTTAAAAGAAGCAAACTAATGGTTATGTCCTAAACTTTAAGGTATTCAAACAACCACGGATGGTCTGTTATGCCTTAGCCACGAAAAAGCCAAATCAGTCTAATTGATACTCCCTACTACAATTGTGTTTCCCGCCGTGTTTGTGGTTCTTTTTTTTGAGCGGTACGGATAAATTTACGGGGGCAGAGTTACGAACATCCCCGTGGTTGAAATTGATGGGGTCTGTGACGTTTATTTATTATAAGTTGAATGGCTCCTTATGGCACATAGCTACAATTCCGCATTGTTCTGTGAGTTCAAATAGTCATCGCATTGCTATACTTAAATAAATGTTGTCATTCCACCAACAATGCTAATTCTTTACTAATTTTTTCAAGCGCCTCTTTTCGTTCGTCAAAATAGTCATATCGATCATATACGCCCTCAACACCTCTGATTCTGTGGTTCAAGCATCTTTCACCAATATGAGAAGGTACCTTTAGCTCTGCCAATAGGCTTCTGAAGCTCCTACGAAGGTCGTGTACAGTAAACCTTTCAAACTTGCCTACTGATAGGTCAAAAAGTCTATCTAATGCCCTGTTAAGCGTGTCACCACTTATATGGCTAGAGCGCTTACTAACACGACGATTTGGAAAAACGTTATCAGAACCTCTTGCAAATACCTTTAACTCCATAAACACTGAATATACGTTATCAGAAAGGGGAATCTCAAATGCAGTGTTAGTCTTAGTTCGTTCTGCCGGTATACTCCAAATTCGCTTATCGAAGTCAAATTCAGACCAAGTTGACTCAATTAATTCTCCCTTTCGAACACCTAAACTAAGCAATAAGAAAAAGGCTAACTTATTTTCATAACAGATGGTTTCGATATGAATATTAATTTGCTTAAATACTTCTTTTATCTCTTTTTGAGAAAGATATCGAGTTCGGGATACTTCACTACCTCCAGCATCTTCTGGGCCAAAGACTAACGCAGGATTGTTGATAATAAAGTCTAACTTAATGCCGTGTCTAAATAATTGCTTCATGTATCCAAGAGCATCATTTGCAATGCAAGGCCTTTCGCTTTCATTTATATTTTCAATCACCCGACGGACGTCGAGAGGGCTCACATCGGTTAGTGCCATTTTGCCAATCAAAGGCGCGATATCTTTTGTATATACACGAATGGGAATTTGAGGGTTTTTGACCTTCTTAGCTTTAGTCACTAGCCAATCTTGAGCCAAATCATCAACAGTTCTAAAGGTGTTTTGTGACTCTCTTTTTTTTTCTATCTGAGGGTCTTTATGGCTAGCAACCAAATTGCGAAGCTCAAGGATTCTTTTATTTGCATCTGCAAACGACATCTCAGGGTAGCGACCGATAGTCATATCTTTACGAACTTTGTTAAATGAGTATTTGTAAAGCCAAAAGCCAGTTACTTCTTTACTGACTCTGAAGTAAAGGCCATTACCACAAGCTTTCTTAACTGGCTTACCCACTTTCAATAGCGCTTTGATTTGTTTATCTGTTTTGATTGACACTTTACTAGCTACTTATATGTTGACAGGTAAAGTTCAACTATAAGAGTTAAAGCAATCTCTGTCTACAATTCTGTCAACATAAGATGTGAGCTTTTATAAGAGTTTTTGAAATGTGGTGAATCGAGTATTTTTATAAAGTACTTATATTTCAATTGTATAAGTACTTTACGGGTCGTTATGAAATTTTATTCTATATTCGCGATCTGTTCTCTCATTTGTTCAATCAATACTTTTAATTCTACCGCTGATTGGGTCGTGTCGGTATTAATTGATTTTGAACCTAGGGTGTTAGACTCGCGGTTAAATTCTTGCATCATAAAATCAAGTCTGCGGCCGATAGCTCCGCCTTTGTTGAGGATTTTACGGGTTTCACTTATGTGTGATACTAAACGATCTAGTTCTTCGGCCACGTCGACTTTTTGCGCTAACATTACCATTTCTTGTTCAACACGGGTGGCGTCTAATTCAATTTTGGCTTCTGCAAAACGAGCTTGAATTTTTTCACGTTGCCATTGAATTATTTCTGGCATAAAGCCAGTTACTTTATCCACTTCAACCTGAATACCGTCTAAGCGTTGTTCGATCATCACTTTTAAGTTAGCGCCTTCGGTGGCACGGGCGGCAATAAAGTCTTTTAGGGTTAAATCGAATTCTTTTAGAATGTCGCCTTGAATACTGTCCATATCAGCTTCTTCGGCAGCTATCACTCCAGGCCAACGTAAAATATCCACCGGGTTTACACCAGTTGTAGAACCTTGGCTTTGCACCCAATCCGCTGCTTGCATTAACTGTTTAGCGAGATTTTCGTTTAAGCTTAATTGTCCAACGGCCGCATCGTTAGCAACAAATCTTAAGGCGCATTCGACTTTTCCTCGTTGTAAACTTTTACGAAAACGTTCGCGTAGCACTGGCTCCATGCTTTTGAATTGTTCAGGTAAACGAAAATAAGTTTCTAAAAACCTTTGATTAACTGAGCGAATCTCCCATACAGCTGTGCCCCACTCGGCTTTAAGTTCTCGGCGGGCAAAGGCGGTCATACTGTAAATCATCAAAATCACTCCAAAAGTTTAAGTGTGGCTATTATACCTCTGAATGGCTTATCTGCGAGTGTCATTCACTTTTAATTCTATGTCAGATTAGAGTGGAACAAATAATTGGGTTAATTATTCAGGACGCTTAAAGACTTTGTGGTTATAATTCGCCGCAAATTTATTGATGGAGTACACCATGCGTCCGAGTGGAAGAACTGCAAGCCAAATCCGCCCTGTAACTATTACTAGAAACTTTACCTGTCACGCTGAAGGTTCAGTATTAATTGAATTTGGCAATACCAAGGTATTATGTAATGCCTCTGTGACTGAAGGTGTGCCTCGTTTTATGAAAGGTAAAGGTAAAGGTTGGGTAACAGCAGAATACAGCATGTTACCAAGAGCGACTCATACTCGTTCTGATCGTGAAGCTGCTCGTGGTAAACAAGGTGGTCGTACTCTTGAGATCCAACGTTTAATCGCTCGTTCTTTGCGTGCTGCGGTTGATTTGAAATTATTAGGCGAAAACACCATAGTAGTTGATTGTGATGTTATTCAAGCTGACGGCGGTACTCGAACTGCTTCTATTACAGGAGCATGTGTAGCTTTAGCTGATGCCTTAAGTTGGATGCGCGCCAAAGGGATTTTAAAAACCAATCCTATTAAACATATGATTGCAGCTTTGTCTGTCGGCGTTTACAAAGGTGTGGCTATTGCTGACTTAGAATACCTTGAAGATTCTGATGCTGAAACAGATATGAATGTTGTGATGACAGACACAGGAAAATTGATTGAAGTACAAGGTACTGCCGAGGGCGAACCTTTTGACTTTGATGAATTAAACGAAATGTTAGAGTTAGCTAAACACGGTATTCGTGAATTATTTGACGAACAAAAATCAGCCTTAAATTAAACCACCAGAATTAGAGTTAACTATGCAGGATTATCAAAAAGAATTTATTGAATTTGCCCTTGCTCGAAATGTTTTAAAATTTGGGCAATTTACCCTTAAGTCAGGGCGTACTAGCCCGTACTTTTTTAACGCTGGTTTATTTAATACCGGTGGTGATTTAGCTAAGCTTGGCCAGTTTTATGCGCAAGCTTTGCAATCAGCTAATATTGATTACGATGTGTTGTTTGGCCCTGCGTATAAAGGTATTCCCATTGCTACCACTACAGCCGTTGCTCTAGCCGATAAACACGGCGTAGATAAGCCTTATTGTTTTAATCGTAAAGAAGCTAAAACCCATGGTGAAGGCGGCAGTTTGGTAGGTAGCCCATTAGCGGGGAAGATTATGCTGGTGGATGATGTCATTACTGCGGGTACTGCTATTCGTGAATCTATGTTGTTGATCCAACAGAATAATGCTGAGTTAGCTGGGGTGTTGATTGCTTTAGACAGACAAGAAAAAGGTCAAGGTGAGTTGTCGGCCATTCAAGAAGTCGAGCGTGATTTTAATACTCAAGTAGTGTCTATTGTTAGTTTAGCTGACCTAGTTGAATATTTAGCGGATAAGACAGATATGGCTGAACATCTGGCTAATATTCAACAGTATAGAGTCGATTACGGGATTTAGTTTTTTGAGTGAATTAAACTTCTTCGATAACGCTGATTTTGAACTTGATGCTTTAGGTCTGCGTTGCCCAGAACCGGTAATGATGGTGCGGTTAAAAATTCGCGAAATGCAAGTGGGTCAAACCTTATGTGTGACCGCGGATGATCATTCTACCACTCGTGATATTCCTAGCTTTTGCCGTTTTATGGAACATGAGTTGGTGGCAACTGATATTGACAAAAGCCCATATAGATATGTAGTGAAGAAAGGTCGTTAATTAGTTATTCGTTATTATGAGATAACATGTTGTCTAATAGTGTTTGTAATAAATATCGACGATCAGTTTCTCCAACTCTCGCTTCTATATATCTATACATGCTTTTGGTTTCTTGGTTGTCGCCTAGTAATCGCCAGATATTGTCTACGTATCCCATAGTCACTTGTGGGGTTGTTGGTAGCTCTTGTTGAGCAAATCTAATGGCTAATAACTGAGATAACTTGTCTATTAATTCACTAAAACCGTGATCAATAATGTCAACCTCTTCTCTAAGAGCTTGTTCCGCTTGGCTGATAATTTGCGCAGTTAAAGCTCTCTTAGCCTTACGTTTGCTGCGTGATGATTGGGATATATTTGGATCTTGGTATCCGTCGTCACAGGCTACCAACATACCTCTTAAGGTTGCGAGCCTTGATACAACAGGCAGACGAAGCGGTTCTAAGTGCTTTTCAGTCTCAACTAACCAAGTTAAAGATTTTTGTGGATAACTAGGATCTAATAACATGTATTGGTCAGTGATATTCGTTAACTGTAACAGCTGCTGGATAATTTTTTCTTTAGCAATAGAGCGCATAATTTACTCAGGTTGTAAGCGATTTTTGATTTTGCCATCCTGACTACTCGTTGCCCATTCTAATCCTTCTTCACGTAAGGTTATTTGTAACCTTACGCTATTGGCTGGATTAGTTGACTCTTTGATTGAGCTAGTCGTTGCGTTAGCGACTAAAGACAAAGGATAAGAATTAGATTTTAATGCCACTTGAGATAGCTTATGCCTAATTGATTTGTTTACTACTTGGGTTTTTTCAAATGGAATTTCTTTATTGGCTGTATTCTTTTTCAGTGACTTGGCAAAAGCATCATCAATACTTCTCAATAATGCTTCACGGGTAACGCGAGTATTTCCTGAACGCTGCATTTCAGATATTTTGTCTAAAGCCAGTTTTGACTCTTTATCAAAAGAAGCCTGAAAACTTTTGGTTTTACTCAGAATATCTTCATCATCTAGACTCTGTTTAAATTGTTCCATCAGTGCTTTATGAATATTACTTGGTGTATCTAGTTCGGCATCTTTGGCTGGGATATGCTGTTCAAATGTAATAGGCATATCTATGGTTAATTCTGGCACACGTACTCTGGGTAAGCTCATGCCCTCTAATAAAGGGTTATCTTTATAATACTCAGCTACAGCTGCTGTTTCTTCATCTGCTAAACGCCTAGCATGAACTAAACTGATCATCACAGCACCTAACACTTCACTTAATTCTGACATATCCAACCTCTGTAGTTTTACTCAAAATAGAAAGGGGCAAAATGCCCCTTAAAATTAAGCTGCCGATTCCACTTCCGTTATAGAGTTTTCTAAAATACCTAATAGTTTTTCAGTTCCTGCGGGCAATTCATCTTGAACTGCTCTTACATTTACCGACAAACTATATGTTCGTTCAATTTTGGATGAACTGGATTTTGCGCTTTTGCTGGAATAACTCGCGCTAACTTTGACTGAGACCGGTCCCCATCCACCTTTGGCAGATAAACTTGCGTTAAGGCTTTTGGATGATGATGTTGTAGACTCCTGTACTGAGTTTATTTTTGCGTTAAAGCTAATAGTTGTTTCTTCTACCCGAATAAAGGGGATAGGTAACATAGTGAGTATTGGGACTGTTAAATCAAACTTTTTCGGTTCTACTGAAGTTACATTTCCGTCGGCATCTTTTATTTCTACCGCTTTCATGTAACTAAATGTCACCATAGTTGGTTCGTTGGTATCTTCATCAAACCCGACTGCTTTGATAAAGTCCACCGAGGTTTGAGCTGACTGGGCTTGGGCTCGTACAACAGCATCTAAAGGCCCACCAATCATAGATTTAAAGTCAATACTGGAAAGTTCTTCTCCTATTGCCATGACAATTTCCTTGGTTATACCTGGATATAAGTTCAGGTGACTGCATTATTAAAACCTAATTTGTTTAAAGCAAATCAGGTGGTGGCGTGAATGTATATGTTTTAATACACCACTTTGTACCGAATAATTCAGAATTTCATTCAACTAGAATGGGTACTGCAACCTATCAGTACATTCAATATATATAGCATTGGTAATATTATTTGCCAGTTTAATTGCTGGTTTTTGTATTGCTTATGTTAGAAAGGATTAGCAACACGAAAAGTGTTGCCGAATTAGTTAACCTGAATACTGGATAAGCCGAGCATCTCAATAACGTTTTTTTGCGCTTAACTGCGTTAGATTTTCTAACAATAGCCAGCTATTGTTAGAAAATCCGCCTTGTTATCCACAAAAATATCGCCATCGAGTAAGTGTTGATGTAAATCAAAATGAATGTGTATCTGTAAACCGTGAAATCTTTGGTAAAAATTAAATTGACACGACAATTCTTCATCCGAGTTCAGGGTATTTAAAAAGTGAAATTGTGTGCTAATCCAAGTTGGAGAAGCACAGAAAATTTCTACCTATGTGATAAAGACTATTGTTCAAAAGCTTGTTTAATTTCGCGTAATTTAGCTTTAATTCGGCGCATGTTTTCTGGGCCGGTGCGTAATAGTTGTTTTTGTGGCGCTGAAAGCTTTTCTAATCTTTCATCGGCAAATTTAAACATCACACTGTCGGTATAAACTTCGACAGGTGCTGGTACTTCAGGGGTATCAAGTAAAATATCTAAGGCTTCAACCAGCTTTTCTTCGAAGTCGTCACTAGGGCTGCTGATTTCTGCAAAAATGTCATCGATAGCAGGTTTGTACTCTTGATATAACTCGAGTAAAGAGGCTGTTTCGATTGAATCAAATATATCAATATAGGGGGTGTAACGCTTGTAACTAGCGGGGTCAATCCAGTCTTTATCTGCTTGTCTGTATGTACGAAAAGCCTTTTCTGGACGAGCTAATACACTATGACTTGCTGAGATATTTTCATCTGCCAAGGTATTAGTCATCACTACAAATCTTTGTAATAGCGACTCGTCAATTAATAAACGGGCAAAAGCATCATAATCAGTTAAGGTGAGTAACTTAGTTTTTACTGTACCATCACTTGTGTCTAAAGGTTCAGGCTCTGGTATTGGCTCTTCGATAACAGGCTCTTCGATTGGCTCTGGTTCGGGTATATAAGGTTCGGGCTCAGTTATTTCAGGTTCGACAATTGGCTCAGGCGCTTTTGGTTGTAAAACGGGCTCAATTATTTTCGGAGCAGGTTCTACTTCAGGCTCGCTCGGCCAAAAGAAAACTGCCAGTATAATTGCAATAACTACCGCAGCTATAGTGAAGTGCGGGACTAATGACTTGTTAGACTCTTCGCTCATGAACTTTCCTGTATATTGTTTTGTGTACTCATAACATAGACAGTTTAGCCTACTGAAAATTCAAACTAAATGATATGAGTAGATTGTAAAATAGTGTAATCAGTTTTAATCAATATCATTATAGCTTAACTCATTACTTGCAAATAAATAGCGGAAACGCCAATCTGTAGCAGAATTATAAACTACAAGGTAACTGTGATTAATGTTGGATTTGACTCGTTATAAAGCTATCGTTTTTGATATGGACGGCACCTTAATCGACTCTATGGGCGCTCATGTAAAAGCGTGGCAGAATACTTGTGAACATTTTGGCTACGATTTTGATCCTGAGTATATGCATGGGTTAGGCGGTGTTCCCACCAGACAGATTGCTGTTTTGTTAAATAATAAATTTAGTTTGAACTGTGATCCAGATGAAGTCGCGGCAAAAAAGCGTGAATATTGGACTGCCATCGCAGATACACCCAGCATAATTGAGCAAACCTGTGCTGTGGTCGATCATTATCAAGGCAAGCTAAAAATGGGTATAGGTACAGGTTCAGAACGTCAGCATGCTCTAGATGTGTTGGCCAAAACTGGTTTAGATAAAAAAATTCCTGTTTTGGTGACGGCTTCAGACGTGACCAATGGTAAACCTCATCCTGACACTTTTCTTCGAGTGGCGGAGTTACTTGGCGTCGAGCCGACTGAATGTGTAGTGTTTGAAGATACAGAAATAGGCAGGCAAGCCGCTGAAGCTGCTAATATGGATTGTATTTTGGTTAAAAATGGTATTATCCAAGTGCTTTAATTAAACAAAAAACGCCTTAAGTCATTTAACAGCTATAAGGCGTTTTGTTTACTATTTTTGTGTTGGTACGAGTTATATTAGAAGTTATATCTTGCTGTTAAAGAATAAGCTCTACCAGTATAAAAATAATCTAAATACTTAGACTCTATACCAATGTGGTCTCGACGTACGTCATCTAATAAGTTTGTGCCATTGAACATAACCAAGAAGTTTTTATTAAATGCGTATCTAATATTGATGCTCATATCTTTAGAGTAACGGGTAAAACGGGCATCTGACGTTTGTGACCCTTGTCCTGCTAAACTACGGAAAAAGTCATCCCGATATACATAAGCTAGACGTACTCCAAAGCCATTTTTTTCATAAAAGCCGACAAAGTTATAGTTATTCTCAGATGAACCTGGGAAACCAAAACCTGAATCACCTACATCTTCATCGAATGAACTTTTAACTTTTGTATAATTACCTGATACACCAAAGCCTTTTAAGGCTGGAATTAACTTATCAAAGGGTTGATAAAAACCTAATTCAAATCCTTTTGCTTCACCATCTGAGAAGTTTACCGGCTGAGTTACATTAAATAATATATCTTGAGGCTGACCCACTAATGTTTGATCAAAAGTTAAGTCATCAATAATAAAATCAGATACATCTTTATAAAACACACTGGCTATAGCGGCGCCATCATATTCATTATAATACTCATAAGTAATATCATAATTTAACGATGTCATTGGATCTAAGGTTGGATTACCTGATACCGCATTTCCTCGACAATCATCTTCAAGCTCAGTATCACATTCTGTAGGCAAGTTACCACTGATAATAGGCGCCATTTCAGCGTATTCTGGGCGAGATAATGTTTTAGAAAAACCAAACCTTAATGCGGAATCATCTGTTAAGCCAAGATTAAAATTCACACTCGGCAAATATTCCCAGTAATCATTACTGGTTGTATTAGTAATAGCTTCATCCGAGGTACCGACAGTTAATGCGGTCGCTTCATTTTTAGTATTAACTGCCCTTACCCCTACATTTCCGGTTAAAGACATACCAGCTAATTGCGAATCAATATTTGCTTGAGCATACAAGGAGAATATTTCTTCAATACTTTCATGGGATGCGCCTGCATCAATACCAATGTTATCTATGCCTGTTATATAAATCGTAGGATCTATAGCACCGACTGCATCGAAATCAGCTTTTAACCATGTAGCAGGTCCGTAACCTGTACCAGATAAATAGTTGTCATCCACAATTTCACCACTTATTGCGGCCGCAGCAATTTCAGCAGCTTGTTCGGGATTAGTATAACCAGGGGCTAAAGAACGATAAGACTGGATATCCGTTTTTTCATAATGTACTCCGAAATCAACCGTATCTATCCAGTTGTTTTCTAGAATATAATTGAACTTAACTGTTGCACCATGATTTTTACCATCAAGTTCAATTTCGCGAATAACAGACTGCAGGTAGGTATAACCGGTTGGATCAAGTCTATCTGCCCCAGTTGTTATCTTAGGTGTCACCCCAAAATTATCATATGTGGCAAGGGTCTTATCTAAGTTCTTATTAAAAATAGGAAAACGTAAGTCTTGTGAATATTTCACATCAGAATAGTAAATATCCACATTAGTTGTTAAATCACCTTTAACCCAATCTACATTTAAACCAGTGATAAAGTTATCGGTGAAATTTGAATAGCGCATATCCTGAACCCTGCTCAGAATAGCTCCTCCGCCTGTGGTTTGACTAAAATCAGCTGAGCGAAGTACGTTATCTTCATCCACATTAATTGCGTCTGCATCAAACACAGTTGCGCCCCAAACAGGATTGAAAATTAATTGACCATTATCTCTTTGTGATTCATTGTTAAACCGAGCAAAAGTAGCATCGTAGACAATATTAATATCTTCATTTGGCTGCCATTGAACGCCTCCACTAAATGCTTTACGCGTTATAACTTGCTTGGATGTTCTAGCTGTATGTGCATTCGGAACACTGACACCAGTAAGTGTTTCATCTGAAAGCCCATCGCCATCATTATCTACTAAAAGATTTCGTACTACTTTTGTTTCACTGGCTTGTTGTGTCCATCTATCAGACTCACCAGCAACACCACCAAAATAGAAACCAATATCTTTTGCTTCATTTCTCCAAGCAAAAACACCATCAATTAAGCCGCCGTCTGTATCGCCTAGTTTACCTTGTTCATGTTTATAAGAAATGGTGCCTGTTTGTTGTTTCTTATCAAGCTTTGCAAGATCCAATGGACGCAATGTTTGCAAATCAACTTGCCCCGCCAAACCACTTTCAGGATCTCTAGCGGTTTGCCCTTTGGCAACACGAACTCCACTGAGAATGGTCGATGGAAAAACATTAAAATTCATTTTTCTTAATCCACCAGCTTCATTACCTGAGGATAAAAGTGTTCGACCATTAATAGATGAGTTTACAAATTGTGGACCTAAGCCGCGTATAGAGACACGATCACCGTCAGTACCTGCGTTATCTTCTTCAATTTGAATACCGGGCATACGTTGTAAAGCACCAGCAATACTGTCATCCACAAATTGACCAATATCTTCTGAGGTCAATACTTCAACAACTGTATTCGCTATACGTTTTTCACCAATTGCACCTTCATAACTTGCACGCATGCTACCCGTTACTTCGATGACTTCAAGGCCATCATTTTCTGCGGTTTGGTTGGATTCTTGGGCTGAAACAAGATTTACACTTAACGCCCCAATTGAAAATATTGCCATTGATATAGCACTGGTTAGCTTATTCTTTTTGTGAATGGTTAAAGACATTTTGCCGCTCCGATGTGAATTTTTTGTTTGTTTTATGTGTTCTTTTTGAATGTTTCTGTATAATAAACGTTGTTTCACATTTGAAACAAGAGGTATTTGATATATTTTTATAAGAAGTTTTGAATTTAATAAAAAAGACTTAATTTATAATGAGTTAGGAGCGGGTGTAAAATACACATGTTTATTGAGTAATAGACTAAATACATGCAAAATAACGTATTTAAGTAATCTTTTGACTATGAGAATGAGAATGGGCCTCAGCATCTGTCATTAGATAAACCAGAAAAAAGTGTCCCCGCAGGTTAGTAATACTGCGGAGAATGGCTTTCGAGCCGATTAGGTATTGGCTGAATATACCGCGCTACTAACTGTCAATGCTTCATCAATTTTTTGGCTATCGCTCTTTATATCAACCTCTATGTTGATAAACCAATGGGTTACGTCTTTAGGCATATTTTCAAACTCGACAGTGATCGTACCGTTTGACTTTACACGCCAACTAGCGGACATTTCTTGCCAACTTGCTGGTCCTGTATGTCCTTGCCCTGCAGTGAAATTTACCTTGGCGCTTTGCACCGTATACATTTGTGGGCTAAGTTTAATTTGAAAGGTAGCTGATGCTGTATTATCTTCAGTCAAGATTAGATCACGGCTCTCTACCCAACTTGCATTATTATTAATAACCTGATGAGCAAAAAAGTAGGACTCAGGTTGTTTCCACCCAGCTATATGTCCGTGCCTAATACCCAACTTGATAGAATTAGCAACATTATTACTTAATAATCCATATGTTTTTGCTTGAGCATCTAATGCAAAATGTACGTCATTTCGCCATGTCAGCCACAATGAAGGGTTTTTATATTGTTCAATATTTAGTCCTGGCTCCCAAACATTTTTATAGGATAAGTTTTCAGCCAAGCTGCGACCATATTGGTTGTCCATCTGATCGAGAAAGCCATTACCATAAACTGGGATAGCAAATTTAAATGAAGGATCAAAGCCAATTACAGTAGAAGTGATAACCCCTCCCCATGAAATACCAGACAGGCCAATATCGCTTTTACTAATATTGGGCTGAGATGCTAAAAATTTACGGGCTGTAATAGTTGCGCTTACCGCATGGTACATCCATTGTTCAGAAATAGGTTTATCAGCGTCGCCGTATATTGCAGCTCTTGCAGGGCCAGAAAACGCATGCTTCTGCCACTTGTTGTTTGCATCCTTCTGATCAGTCTGTCCTTCAACTGCAATACTAATAGCCGCAAAGCCTGCATCATTCCATTTGGTCACCCATTGTTCGAATGCGCTACCACCACCACCATGTACTAATACTACCGCAGGAATTTCACCACTTTTAGTAACATAAGGTGTCTGAGGCGCCGAATATAATGCAAAGATCCTAGTAGGCTTACCTTGATAGTGTTGCCCTTCAAGATACAGTTCAGTAATACCATTATCTCTTTTTACCGCATCATAAACTTTAGGTGTAGTGGTAGCATTGGCTAAGGCAGTCATATCTGCACGTACACCATCTAAAACTGGTGTGACACTAGGCAGTGACTGAGAAATAGCTGTGTTTCCCCTTTCTTTTTCTACATCCCCTATTTCTGCAACTTGTGATGTTACACAACTCACTAAAAAAAGTGTCGGCCATAAACAACTTAATAGAATTTTCATTTTATCCCTACTGATATTGAGTATTTTAAATTCAATCTATCATTTCACATATAAAACATCAATGAGCAGATTTAAGAATTCAACTAACAAAACGAACCTTTAATATTTAGGCTTTTTTAAAAAAGTGACGGGAAGTAAATAACAAGCTTATTGTCATTAATGTAGAGTATTTATCTAAAAAGTAGCGTAATAGCTATGTGGTAAATTAAATATTTTAAAAACATGAATTTACTTATAAAATGCTCGGAACAGTTTCTGAACACGAAAATAAAAAAACGAGGTCATTCTTTAAATGGAAGATAAAAAGAAACGAAGTTATTCTGCCCCAGCATTAGAGAAAGGTTTTGAAATATTAGAATTGTTAGCGGATGTTCAAGTGCCTATGTCTCTTGCTAAAATATCAACGACTTTAGAACGCTCTAAAAGCGAAATCTATAGAATGATTGCGGCACTAGAGCATAGAGGTTACCTGGCAAGAAACGAAGGCGGAGATTCATTCCATATCACCAATAAGTTATTTGACTTAGGTATGAAAGTGCCACCTGTTGGCACATTAGTAGAAGCCGCATTTCCCATTATGCAAAAACTTTCTTCTGACATCATGCAATCATGCCACATTGCTGTTGCCAACCAGCAGCATATGGTTGTTATTGCCAGAGTCCAAAGCCCTGCTATAGTTGGTCTCTCGGTAAGAGTTGGGCATCACCTTGACCTTTATAAAACAGGCTCTGGTAGAGTACTTTTATCTTATATGAATGAAGAAGTCAGAGAAGAATCACTTGATTGGTTTGAAAAAACAGCTGATGATTTTGACCGAGCAGAATGTGAAGCTTTAATTCAAAGAATACTAGGAAAAGGCCACGCTAGGTCAAAAAGCCCTATTGTTTCAGGCTTAACCGATTTATCTTTCCCCATATTTTTAGGGAAAACTAAAGAAGTCATCGCCTGTATTACAGTTCCTTTTATAGTAGAAAAAGGCATTTCATTAAGTCTAGCCAAAACTGAAGCTTTTGTCCGTAAAGCAGCCACCGAATTATCTGATTTAGCTAACACTTATAACGGTTTTTAGTGATTTATGTCAGTCAGGTTTAACCGACTGACATAATCCTAATTTAAACGTTTTATTTTAATACAACTTCAACCCCATAACCATTTTCAGCGGTTTCAACATTGCTAAAATCAATTTCTAATGAATTGGCATTTTGCTGCCAATTTAAACTCTGCTCACTGCCAAGCAACCGCACAGATTGAATATCACCAGCACTTGAATTAAGAGATTTAATACTCACTTTTCCTACAGCTGGCACAAGTGACATAGCATATACTTTATTTTCTCGCGCCGTAAACCAAAAATCATTTTGAGTAAACTTACGAACAAAACCTTTTGCAGCTCTGTGTCCGGTGCCTTTTAAAAGTGTTTCATCCTGCCCTTCACGTTGCACTGTCCAAGGTGTGGTGCCAAAAATAGCGTCCCTATTGGTTTTTACCCACTGCCCCATTTCTCGTAATCCTTTAGCACTTTCTGCTGGCACATGGCCTTTTCCATCTGGTCCAATATTTAACAGGTAATTTCCGCCTTTAGAGGTAATGTCGATAAAATAATAGAGCAGTTCCTTGGTTGATTTCCAATCAAAATCTTGATCGTTATATCCCCAAGAATTATTAGTTGTGCCGGCTGTCTCCCAATGTTTTTCAAGGTTGTCATCAGCTGAGGGGATCACATTATCGCCGGCGTCAAGGTAGTCGCCAAAGTCATAACCCACTCTACGATTCACTAAAATATTAGGATTCATATCGTAAGCAAGTTTATAAAAATCAAAGGCTTGCTTCTCGGTAATTAAGCCGTCACCGTCAAACCATATGACTCGTAGTTTAGGCAGTAAATTAATTAACTCAGCAACTTGGGGGTAAGCTTTACTTTGTAAATATTCGCTATGACTATTAGGGCTAGGATCCCATAGGTTTTTACCTTTATATGATGTAAATACACCTAACTTGTCATTTGTCTTTTTAACTTCGGCATAGTTACCATCAGTACCATCTGTCCAATCATTACCATGAGAATAATACACGCCAAATTCTAGGCCTTCGGCGAGTACTGCATCGTAAAGCTCTTTAATTAAATCTGCTTTGTAGGGCGTCGCATCTACCATGTCGAATTCTGAAACTTTTGAATCAAACAAAGCAAAACCATCATGATGTTTACTGGTAATCACTACATACTTCATGCCAGCATCTTTAGCTAAGCGCGCAATATTCTGAGCAAAAGATTTATCAGGGTTAAAGGCTTTTGCTAACTCAGCATACTCTTCACGAGATATTTGAAATTTGAACATTAACCATTCAGCTACACCAGGCCCTGGGATCGGCGACTTTTTTATACGTGTACCTTTCCATTCACCGGCTGCTCCAGAGTAGAGTCCCCAGTGTATAAACATACCGAAACGAGCATCCTTAAACCACTTTAAAGCGGCTTGTTTTTCTGGAGACTCATGCATGGTTAACCATTCTTTATGAAAATCACCGCTACCCAGTGGGTTTTTATAGTTAGGTACTAAACGAACCTGTTTAACATTTTTATCAAGAGTAACTGAAAGAGAATGTTCACCGTCTTTTTTAAACTCATGGGCTGTTTGAAACTCAAATACATTAAGCGGTTTGTTGTCGGACATAATTCTAAAACTATGCTTAAGCTCAGCTGCTATCTCAATACCATCTATCGCAACATTCACATCAGGCACTGCTGAATTCGTCGACTCTTGCTCTAATATTTCACTAATAATTTGAACATCGTATTTAGCTGGTATATTTAATTCAAACTGCCAAGTTGTTTGTTTTTGTTGTGATGCGGACTGGTTTATATCAAAAACTATCCAGTTATCATCCCCCTGTTGAATTTTGTTCTGCTGTTTTTCTGAGCACCCACTAATAATTAGTGCAGCGCCAATCGCAAGCATCTTAACAACAAATAAACCTCTTATTGTTTTCTTCACTTTCTATTCCTGTAAATTATTAATTAAATTTAGTTGCTGATAATTAAGTCACATATTTACTATGACTTTACTCTCATAAAAGCTGCTTCAATACTTGACTAGTTTTAACTCTAAATTGTTTCAGCACAGCTTGGTATTTTGGATCAAGGGCTAAATTGTGCTGTTCACTTGGATCTTTAACTAGGTGATATAACTCTTCATATATAGGTAATTCTCCTGTCTCAGCGGTTTGTCCTGGTAAATATTTACTTCTATCATTTTGTTTACTAAATGAACGAATATATTTATATTCTTTGGTCCGCAAAGCTTCTTGTCTTGGGTAGCCTTGGTCAGTAAATAGGTTTTCAAGAAATACCTCCTGACGCCAAGCGGCATTATCACCTTTAATAAGAGGAGTGAAACTTTTACCTTGGTAACTCTCAGGTACTTTAATACCTGCAAAGTCTAGAATAGAAGCAGGAATATCTTGACCTACAACCAGCTCATTTATTTTTTTTCCTGTGAGCTGTTTATCAAAAAATGGTGAATATACAATCATTGGTACATGTACGTTTTCATCATAAAGAATGCTTTTTCCTCCTAAACCGTGCTCCCCTAACAGCAAGCCATTATCGGAACAAAATATAATAATAGTATTATCTTGTTCACCAATACTGGTTAGGTAAACACGTAAGTCACCCATAAATTTATCAATTGAAAAAACCGCTCGGCTCATGCTCAGTTTTTTATTCTTTAATTGATTAGGATTAGAAACATCGTAATATTTCATCAGATCTGCCGCGGAAAAAACTTCTTTGGGCAAGGTTTCCGGTACAGGGTAACCTTCGGGTAAAGACATTTGATTTTGAGTATATAACGTACGGTAATGAGCCGGATCGCTCTCGCGGCTTCCCATTCCGCCAATACTTGCAGCGTGAGGTAAATTAAAATTAATCCAAGCCGCAAACGGCTTCTTAGGATCTCTTTTCGCAATACTGTTTTTAATCGACGAGTGAGCATTTTTATAAAAATAATCATACTCATTACTCTGGGTCAAATACGCTTTAGTGGCTTCAAAAAAACCTTCTATTTGAGTTTTATTATGTAAGTTACTAAATTCAGGTTTTTTAGGGTCATCTAAATAGAAGCCTATATGCCCCTGTCTAAAATAGGCAAAATCAATATTATCTCGAAGAATAGTATCTCTTCTATCTCCGATTTTTGTATGGGCTTTGCCTATAAATGCGGTTGAATATCCAGCGTTTTTCAATTGCATTAACCAACTTTTTCGAAAGCTTCCTTCTGAAATAATATTTTTAGAAAGGTAATTAAAACCTATTTTATTTTTTCTTTCCCATTGGGCAGTAAAGATATTGGCTCGACTAGGTCCACAGATTGGACTGGTTATAAATGTTTGATTAAAAAACACCCCTTCTTTAGCCAACTGATCAAGGTTAGGGGTTTGAGTGACAGGATCACCTGTCATGCTCATAGAGTTAAATCTCTGATCATCAGAAAAAACAAAGATAATATTAGGTTGCTTAGCTTCAGATGCAAATACATGTACACCTGAAACTACAAGCAATGTGGCAATAATTCCTTTAATAACTTTCATATTGTTACTCATCATAATAAAAAGCGTGTGAAGGTAAACGAGTGGTTTTATCGTTTAAACCAAATAAGTTTTGTTGTGATTCTTGGATACTTTGAGGCTTAATTACTAAATCAGCTGCGGTTATTTCTGGTGACATCAATAACACCCGCTGACCTTTAGCTAGATCAATGGCGTAAAAACCATTTTCATCTTGCTTAACTAGGGATTTATCCGCTAATTTTCCATCTATATAAATAATCGGATTGCTAATATTTGGACTTATCACTAGTGGGGTTCCCACTAGACTTTCTAATTCAACAAACTGAGTCTCCCCCTTTGCTTTTTTTGCTGTTACCAAAAAAGCCCCTTGGGTTCTTAATTGATGAAAAGCTAAATCTTGCCAATGTTTTGGCGTTGCCGGGAACACTCTGATTTTGCCACCCCAACTTTGCAATAACATGTCGTGTACTGACGTGGCATAAGACAAAGGGCTTTCAATAACTGGATGACTCTTAACTTCAGCATACATAGTAGTTGGAGAAACATTTTTATGATTAATAAAAAAGTCTAGATATTTATAGGCCATTTCACCGTCGCCTAAAGTTGCATAAATAGAACTTGCTCCTGTTGCCGTGTAGCCAGTCACTTTCATAGCATCAGCTTTTTTATTGCTATACATAGTGACATCTAACCAGTGATCCACAGAGGTACGTGCTAATTTGGCTTGCTCTTTGTTTTCAACAGTTATTTGTGCCAAAGGATATATCGGCAATAAATGAGAATAATGACGATGTGGTTTATCAAAAGGAATGTCTTTACCGATCCTTAAACCATTTTCATCAACTTGAAATGGAACAATATTATCTAATATTCTTTGCCATTCAGTAGCCAATGGGTCATTCATAGCGTAGCTGTCATTAAGGTTAATGAGTGTTTCAAATGTCCAACGAAGTAGCCCAATAGTAAAGTTGATATCTTGACCATGACCTGGTTTATATTCAGGTGACCAGCTATTGGCAATGTGGATAATGCCATCCTCAGACATCATCTGATTCTCTTGCAAATAATTAAGGTAGCTATTGCCGGTTTTACGCAAAATTGGAAATAACCCGTCTTGTAAGCGCTGTTTATCGCCTGAATATAGACATTGCAGCCAATAATCATGTAATAACCAAGCCAACATATCAGGTACTTTAGCGCCATTAGTTGATACCATATCTTGTGGGAACAATGCCCCAACCGCAGCACTATCTTTCCAGCGTTCTGGTACATTACCGGTTAAGTTGTCATGGTACTTATCAATATTATTAACCAGTGATTCACCCAGTTCCATTCTATTAGCGGTTAGGTGTGTCCAATAAATTAGCTGTACATTTAAATCCCCCCACACCATTGGCCAAAAAGTATCGTTGTACCATGGCCCCATCAAATCAAGAATGGGTCCATCACCACGACTAGCTGAGGCGAGTTTATACATTTGGATCCAATAAAATGCTTCTTTTTCAGGCTCACCAATAGACAAATAGCTTTGTGGATAATAGTCATGCCACCATTTTTGATGAGTTTTAAATAAATCATTATTAGCCAATAATTCGCGGGATTTTAACAGTGTTGCTTTAACCGTTTCATGACTATTTTTTTCAGGAAAACTATGGTGCACACTGGCAGATAGGTATTGTTTTCCAGCTGCTTTGCCTACCACTTCCCAACCAACTGTGGTTTCACCTCTGTGTTGATATAAAGGTTGCAGACTGAAATGCATGTTGTCCTCTTGGCTAAAAGAAGGCCCTTCTGGCATAGGTAATGGTGCGTTCCTCATGCGGTCCCAATTGGGAGCTTTAGGGCCATGGCCTTTATCAAAGGCAGATTTTACCGGAGGATAAGGCGCATCAGGATGCCAGCTAATATTAACTTCTTCGCCCGCTTTCGCATCTGTCTCAAAATAAATAATGTCATTTTCGCTATGGGTTATTCCTTTGACCTTATAGGAGCCAACACTGGTGATAATTTCACCGGTCAATTCTGCGTCATATAAACTTAGTCTAAGATTAACTTTCTCTATATCGCCTTTAGAGGTTAAATTAAAATGCCCTAGGGGTAATCGCCCTCTATAGATCCATAACATCTCCTCCCCTTCATAGGGTAATCGATGGTCATAATAATCATGTCTACCGGTATGAATGGAGATAACATTTTTAGCTTCATTTTCTGATTGATAGAATAAAAAACCGACATTACCATTGCCGGTATAAGGCGCAACAGTCCACTTGTTTGGAATACGATCCCAAATCATATCTTGCTGCGATAAAAAGGACGCATAATCTATATTTACCGCGACTTTAGGGTTAGCTACATTAGTTGTTTGTTTTACTTCGTTATTATTGATGCAAGATGCTAAAACAATACAAGTTAGCGATAAGGCCATACATTTAATAGCAACCTTTTGAAAAGTGGTTGTTCGATGTTTTATATATTGGTAACTAAGCATAAAGAGGTTCTCTTACTTGTTTTGTTTTTAAAGGCAATCCAACACGGTAATCTAAATAAATTGTTAATAACTGGATCTGTATATAAATGCCGAGATTACCATACCAAACATTGTTTTGTATATAAAACTAAGATAGGCAGTTCGGGCTGGAGACTTTGCTTTAAATGTAAGCCTTTAATAATAATGATTAAAGGCTTACATCTGTAAATAATTTGAAATATTTACTAACAAAAAAATTATAATAACGGAGTAACTTTGATACTGTGCTTTTGATCCATCATCAACCCGCTAGCGCCAGCTAGCCCATTAAACCACTCCGCTTAAGCCAAAACCTAGCGCCAAATATAAAGGTTAGGAGTTTGAGTGACGGGATCTGTCGTCATACTCATAGACTTGTATCTCTGATCGTCAGAAAAAACAAAAGTAATATTAGGTTGCTTAACTTCAGAGGCGAAAGCAGTAGCACCGCCACCGCCCCATAAAATTAATGTTAAACAATAGCTTTATAAACTTTCATCTTGCTACTCATGGTAATAAAAAGCGTGTGAAGGCAAACGAGTAGTTTTATCGTTTAAACCAAATAAGTTTTGTTGCGATTTTTTAATATTTTGAGGCTTGATCACCAAATCAGCTGCGGTTATCTCTGGGGACATAAACAACACCCGCTGACCTTTAGCTACATCAATGGCGTAAAAACCACTTTCATCTTGCTTAACTAGGGCTTTATCCGCTAATTTTCCATCTATATAAATAATCGGATTACTAATATTTGGACTTATAACTAGTGGGGTTCCCACTAAACTTTCTAATTCAACAAATTGAGTTATCCCCTTTGCTTTTTTGGCCGTTACCAAAAAAGCGCCTTGGGTTCTAAATTGATGAAAAGCAACATCAGGCCATTGCTTGGGTGATGCTGGAAAAATACGCACTTTCCCACCCCAACTTTGCAATAACATATCGTGTACCGAGGTCGCATATGAAAGCGGACTTTCTATTACGGGGTTACCTTCTGCATACATAGTTGTTGGTGACACATTTTTATGTTGTATGAAAAAATTTAAATAGTGATAAGCCTTTTCAGCATCACCTAAGGTCGAATAGATAGAACTAGCACCAGTGGCCGTATAGCCAGTAACAGGCATAGCTTTATCTTTTTGCTGCTGGTTAAATGTCACATCCAGCCAATGGTCAACTGACGTTCTTGCCATTTTAGCTTGTTTTGGATATTCAATATCAATCTGTGCTAGCGGATAAATAGGCAATAAATGTGAATAGTGACGATGGGGTTTATCAAATGGGATATCTTTACCGATCCTTAATCCATTTTCGTCAATTTGAAAATCCGGCAGACGCGCTAGGGTATCCTGCCATTTAGTAACCAATGGGTCATTTAAGTTATGTTCATCGTTAATGGTTAATAAAGTCTCTAAACTCCATTTAAATAAGGCAATAGTAAAGTTTATATCTTGGCCCCAACCACCTGGGTACTCTGGTGACCACGTATTTTTGAAATGGAATTTACCGTCGTTATCTCCTTCAACCGGATTATCTTTTAGGTAATTAAAATAAGAATTAACCACTTTCGTTAATATTGGATATAAGCCATCCCGTAACCTTGCTTGGTCTCCCGCGTACACACAATGTAACCAGTAATCATGTAATACCCAAGCTAACATATCAGGAACGACACCTCCTGCGTGACCACTCATATCCTGTGGAAATAAGGTCGAAACACTAGCACTATCTTTCCAATGTTTAGGTACATTATTCGTTAAATTATCATGATATTTATCAACATTATTGACTAATGACTCTCCGAGCTGCATGCGGTTTGCAGTCAAATGTGTCCAATAAATTAATTGCACATTTAAGTCTCCCCACACCATAGGCCAAAAAGTTTTGTGGTACCAAGGCCCCATTAAATCAAGAATAGGACCATCGCCACGACTGGCTGAGGCAAGTTTATACATTTGGATCCAGTAGAAAGCTTCTTTTTCTGGCTCTCCAAGGCTTAAAAAACTTTGTGGATAGTAGTCATGCCACCATTTTTGGTGTGAACTAAAAAAGCTTTGGTCGGCCAGCATTTTACGACCTTGATGTAAATTTTGGGTCACAATATTTTTACTGTTTTTTTCTGGAAAGCTATGATGAACGCTTGTAGATAAATATTGTTTACCACTTGCTTCACCAGTAACCTCCCAGCCGACAGTGGTTTCTCCACGGTGTTGATACAGTGGCTGAAAGCTATATTCTATATTGTCAGATTTACTACGAGTCGCCTTAGGCGGCAATGGATAAGGTGCCGTACGTTGTTTAGTCCACTGCTTTGGTCCACCGCCATTGTCTAGGGTTTTACGTGACGATGAATATGGAACATCAGCATGCCAACTGAAAGTTATTTCCTCATCTTTAGCATCCGTTTCAAAATAAATAACATCTGAATGACTATGAGTTAAACTACGAACTTGATATGAGCCTTTAGTTGTTGTGATTGTGCCGGTAACTTCAGAATTCCAAAGACTTAACCTTAAATCCACGTCTTGTATATTGCCTTTTGATTGCACTTCAAAATGACCTAAAGGTAAACGACCTCGATAAATCCATAACAATTGGTCGCCTTCATAAGGTAACCTATGGTCATAATAATCGTGGCGACCGACATAAATGGATATAACGTTCCTAGGGCTACTTTTATCCTGATAGAATAAAAAACCTATATTGCCATTTCCCGTGTATGGGGCCAATTCCCAACGGTTAGGTATGCGATCCCAGAGCAGATCTTTTTTGGCCAAAAAATCACCAAAATTTACATCCAACACAACTTCATTCACGATATCTATGTTAGAGATTTCACTTAATCCATGTTTTCCAGCTATAGACACACAAGCACTCAGCAACAAAATAACTGAGAGGAGTCCCCAGCATTTCAGTTGTTTTATTGGCTCAATTCGTTGTTGCATTTATTACTCCTTAATTTAAACAATGAGGATATTAAACATCGTTTAATATTAAAAAAAAACATAAAGATGTGTTTATTTATAATTAATATACATTCTTTCTATATGTGAAATTAATACTTTCTATATATTAAATACAAATGCAGCATTATAGATACAGCTGTGTGTTTTATAGAAAAAAATCATATTTACTGGCAACTCAAACAAGATGTACTGCTGTAGTCTCACGCCAGGAAAGGATTCGCATGTTTCAATAATTTTATTTTTATTAAATCATTCCAAAAAATTAATGCTAATTTTTATTTAAATACACTTTACACACATGTTAACTTTAAGTAAGTTAGATGTTATAAAATATAAAAATACACCATGCGTACATATTAACCTTAAGTAAGTTGGGTATTATAAGTTATAAAAATACACTGCACGCAAACAATTCACTCATGGAGGACACAATGAAACACCTACCTCGTAAAAAGCAACTCGCCGTTGCTTGTGTACATGCAATGGCTCTGATGTTTACGCATTATTCATTTTCTGCAGAAACTGACATCACGGAAGTTGAAGTAACAGAACAAACTAAAAAAATTGACAAAAAAGAACTAGCTAAAAAACAAAAAGCTGAGACAGAGCACATTGAAGTTGTTGGTTATGCAGGCTCTATTGAAAAAGCAATAAATACCAAACGATATGCAAACGGTGTAGTAGATGCCATTATTGCTGAAGACATTGGAAAAATGGCTGATTCAAATATTGCAGAAGCAATGCAGAGAATGCCTGGGGTTTCGATCAATCGCGATGGAGGTGAAGGCACCACCGTTAGTGTGCGTGGTATGGCCCCTAGCATGAACCAAATATCAATGAATGGCCAAGTAATACAAGCCAGTAGTGACGAAGGCGGTGTAAGTTTTAACACCATGTCGGCTGATATGTTAAGTCGAATAGAGGTAATCAAAACACCTAGCGCAAGTACTGTTGAAGGTAGCTTAGGGGGGCGAGTCAATTTGACTACTGCTCGTCCATTAGATAGAAAATGGACTTATTTCATCATGAATCAAAAGTTTAGTTACAATGAACTTTCTGAAGAGCTTGACCCATCATTTTCAGTTAACTATATAGGTCACTTTTTAGATAAAAAACTTGGTATCGCTTTTGGCTCCACTATAGAAAGACGCCGTAGTAGACAAGATTATCTACAAACCTACGGCTGGCAGAATAATTACTACTCTCACGATACTAGCGGCCTTACCTATGCTGAAGACGCTAGCGGTACATTATTTCGTTTAGATGAAACTACCAGTAAAATTTACGATGCTTCTGGAGACATAGACGTAAGTGAGCAAGTCAGTCTGGATGATATAACCGCTACAGATCAACTTGGTTTTTTACCTAACTTTTATCTTTCACAATATACAGACCGTGATGACACCAGAAAAAGTATTAACCTTACAGTACAAATAAAACCGCAAGAAAACTTGAGTGCTTATGCTGATTATATGTATACGGAACTTGATTCACGATCAGTTTCTTCCATGTTACGACATGGCTATAAGCCATTTGATGAAGCGTTTATTAACAATCAAGCTACTGGGGTCGTTACAGGCGCTGAAATAGATGAATGGAATACCGTAACAAGAGCTACCAACGTCAACGGAAATCGTAGTTTAATCATCACCGACAATAGTGTTGTAACTGGAACAACAGTCGCTAATGTTGGCTTTGAGTATGACAATGATTTTTTAATTATTGAAGGTCGTTTAGGCTACTCCTTAACAGATGAGGATTACCCTGATTCACGACAATTAATCACCACAAGTGCTGGTATTGCTCATGGTTTTTCTATTGAAAATGATTTCAAACTGCCGGAATACATCTGGGCGAAAGCAAATTATCAAGGAGAGTTATTAGAGCCTCATCAAAGTGGTGAAACTTCACACGATAGCAATCAAGATATTTACGGTAATGTTACTGACGGCACCTATTGGTATTACAGCCCTGAATCAGCTCACAATTTAGCAACCAACATATATCATCATGATCGTAGTAAAAAAGATCAAACATACAGCGCACAATTAGATGTTGAATACCTTCTATCTTCTGAGCATTTTACATCATTAATGTTTGGTGCAATGTATACTAATCAAGCAACTGAAAGATATTCAGAAAATAATGGATTATCCTTTTATACCAACCTTGTTGAACTTCAGAATAAAATATGGCTAGATGATGGCAGCCTCGCTGGCTCCTCGCCTATTGATAACTTCATGAGTAATGCCCAAGGTAGTAATACACCATATCAATCACTCGTCACTAATTGGGTGTTTGGTGATTTTGAGCAAATCAACACCAAAATGCTCGAAATCTATAATGAATCAGAGCAAGCAAGAATTGCCGATTTGAATATCGGTAAAAGCGAAGCCGAAAAAATAGAATATATTTCCACTGTAGATATAAATAATCTACCCTGGTTAATCGATCTTCGTCAAAGCTATACAGTCGATCAAGAATTTGCAGCGATATACGCACAGGCCAATTTAGACACGTTAGATGGTCGTTTATTAGGCGATTTTGGATTGCGTCTAGTGCAAACAAAAATTGATGCCACAGGTTATGGAGGTGGTGCAGTTCTAGACTTCAGATGTGTTTCAGATAATAACTATATCCCTTCAGATTGCGCCAATTTATTTGATAACCGTGAAGGAAGTAATGAATATACAACTTTATTGCCGACACTTAATCTAAAATACCTCCTTGGCGAGGATACCGTCACAAGAATAGCTATTGGCCGGGCAATGTCACGACCTTATCTTCATCAGCTTGCACCTTATCGACGTGAAAGTACAAATCAAAATCAACCACAACAAGCTACAGTCTATGAAGGTAACCCTGAATTAGATGCTCAAACCGCTTGGCAAGCTGATATCGCCTATGAATGGTATTTTGATAAAGCAGCCTTACTATCTGTTGGTGTATTTTATAAGAATATTGATACCTTTATTTATACCCGCACAGATGTCATTAATGAACCGTTGTCAGATGCAAGTAACACTCCATACGACTACCTAGACAACGATGGCGTTACCCAATATTACAATCCGTACTTTTTAGTGCAACCGGTCAATGGTTCTGGTGCTGAAATACTCGGTGTAGAGGCAGCCTACAGCCACCCCCTTACATTCCTACCTGGCGACCTTTCTGGCTTGGGTATAACATTTAATTATACATACGCTGATTCAAAAGCTAAATATCAAGGTGCAAATACGGCCGGGGAAACTATCACCATTGATACATCATTTATTAGCCAATCAAAACACACAACTAATGCTGCAGTTTATTGGGAGAAATACGGACATTCAATACGCCTAAGCTATAACCATCGTTCTGATTCATTATCAAACCCTCTTACCTCAACAAAGGATATGTTGTGGAACGATGCCTATGGCCAATTCGACTTTGCCGCTCGCTATAGAATAAATAAAGCGTTAACAGTGGGAATACAAGGAACGAATTTAACCGATGAAAGTACCTATCGATACCATACCAGCGTTGAAGATGGCAGCCCCGTTGATAACGATGTCTACGAAAACCGATTAGCTATAAATATGATAACGGGACGTACGATACGCTTCACAATGTCGGGCACATTTTAAACACGATATTGTAAATGTTTTCAAATCGAACATCGAATAATGAGAAGGCTGAAGCACTGATGACTTCAGCTACAAACAAATAATAATGGAGCCAGAAATGACTGCTCGTTTATCTTTTAATAAACTAAAAATGGTTTGTGTTTTATTAGGCTTTTTTTACCTAAATCCAACCAGTGCCGTTGAACCTATATTTTTGAATAACGCAATAAAATCCAATGAACTCGTACCTTATGGTTTGCACGAAACTGTAGATGACTTAGCCTTTTTAGGCGAAGCCTCTGCTGGTGATGCTATTCAACAAAGTATCGCAATCGACAGCAACAATACTGTTTATGTCGCCCATATGAACTTAGAAGACAATAAAGCCTATGTCTTAAAATTACAGAATAACAAATGGGTTTCTGCTGCCGATGGTGATGGCGCTGATGGTCAAGCTCCTACTATTGGTGACGTTTCTACAAATGAATTACGTGCTAAAGTCCAATTGTCAGAGGACTATTCCGATACTTGGGAAAAGCCTCATATCGACAATAACATTTCATTGGTACTAACCATTGGCCCTGACGATCTACCCTATCTTGCCTACATTGATTTCGACACGACCTTAGTAGTACATCGTTTAAACACAGTCGATGATGTTAGCACATGGGAAAAAGTGGCTGAAAAACCACTGACTAAAGCCCATAGTTTACGTTTTGACATTGATACAAATGGCATAATCTACGCTTTATTGTCAGATTACTTCTCAGCAACAAATGCCTATTTGTCATTAATCTCTTTTGATCCATCATCAGCTTCATCTGTTAATGACTGGCAATCTGTTGGCGGTTTTACTGATGTAATTGCCGCTACAGAGAACTCTTGGGATGGCTATAAAACCACTATCGATTTCCAGCTATCGACTGATGGCACACCTTATGTTTTATACGAAAAAGCCGCTGATTTTGGTACCGCTACTAATGGAACATTACTCCTTAAAAAGTATGCACAAGACGCATGGCAAGATGTAGGTATAGCTGACGTTAATAGCTCTGAATTAAATTCACTAATTGGTGCTAACGCTCGTATGGCTGCATTATCTATTGACCAAGAAGGTGCGCCTTGGGTGATTGCAGAAAGCTTTTGGAACGTTCGCCTATCCGCAAATAAATTTGATCAGACTGCGAATGAAGGAACTGGCGCATGGGTAAGAGTAGGTGTTAATCCATTAACAACTGTCACTCATAGCCAAAATGGCAGTGAAAATGTTGCCTATGGTGACGGTACGCAGATCAATACGATATTTCAAACAGGTGCTTACAACAACCATAACCAAGCGCCAAATCAAACTAGAGTCGCTCATGATAGTCAAGGCACACCTTATATTATTTACCAAGATTATAACTCCCGTAATACACAAACTAAAATCCGTGTTGCACGTTTAGAAAAAGAAATAATTGACGATGTAGAGCGAGATGTTTGGCGAGAAATGACTATATCTTCTTTTGCTTTGTCAGCAGACAATGTGGGGCATTTATATTCTAAATATTTAGATATTGATTTTGATAGATATGACAGACCTTATGTGATTTTTCAAGATAGTAGTCGAACTAAGAATTCACGCGTATTGCGGGCAAAAATAACCAATTCAGTGACAACCCCCATTAATTTATCGGTCCTAGAAGGGGAAAATAATGCAGGCAGTTTTGATGTGGAAATTGAAACATTTACTCCTATATTAGATAACGTCACCTTTACCTTAACCGGCACAGACGCAAGTAAATTTAATGCGGCTGATTGGGCAATGGGTCGTCTAGTATTAACTGATGATTTCGCCCCCGACGGAGCTCGTTTTACTTATCCAAGTTACTCTATCAAGATAAGTGCTTCTAATGGCATTGATACGACACCAGAGATACCTGTAATTGTTTCCTTTGAAGCAAGTACCGATCCCGATCAAGTTGCCGCTAGAGGATATTCATTTCAAACATTTAATTGCGAAGAACCTTGCAGTATAGAAATTGATGAAAATCAAACACCATTATTTGAAAGCATTAGAAGTAAAATTTCATATTTTGAAATAACCGGTGACTTACCAGATGGTATTTCGTTTGACACCACAGATGCCAACGCTAGATTTGAAGGTAAAGCCGCATACACGGCTGTCAGAGGTGCGCCAACGAACACACAAGATACCTACCCTATCCAATTAAAAGCATACCCTATTGATGGCGCGAAAAATGACGGAACTAATGAAATCGCAACTCCCGTTAGCATCGATTTAAATATTGTTATTAATAATGTACCTATGCAACTGTTAGCCGCTGATTATGAACAAACGTTAAATGAAAATGAAAGTTACACTTACACGCCAACGTTTACGGCTGTGAAAAACTTCACTTTTCAACTAGATGAAACAAATAACATTGGTGATACATTAAATTGGGGATGGTTAACCCAACAACATGCCACTAGAGGTACTTTAGCAGGTGCACCAGGTTTTGATGCTGCCGATAGTTATACAGGTACTGTTACGGCCACGGGATATGATGGTGAAGAAGATATTTCAACTTTTACTATCACCATCAATCAAGTTGATCTAGCGTGGAATTTAAGTACAACATTCACTCCAACACAAATTATTTCAGAAGATGTTGATACCCGTATCTCTGGCACTTCAACTATTGGATATGTCGCGACTAAAAACATACGGACAGAAGGATTACAAAGTTTTGCAACCTTTGAACCAGAAACTGGCGATGTTGTTTTACGTCCTAGCTTTAAAGATGAGGGAGATTATAGTTTTGTGCTTTATGCAGAAGGTTATGACAATGAACCAACATTAGTCAGTGTGGTTAATTACACGGTCAAGCATACCAATGCCCCACCTGTGGCGTTATTACCCAAATTGGTTACAGAAGGAGGTTTAGCCATTTCTTTAAATGTACTTGATTATGCAACTGATGAAGATGGTGATTTTATTCGATTTATTGATGGTATTGACCCTAACAGTTCAGGAGAAAACTATTTACGCCATACGGGATATGGCGAACTTATCAAACTAGAGAATGGGTTTAAGTATATACCTGCTTTAAACGACCCAGAAAAGATCACGGTTTATTATGCACTTGAAGATAACGCCAGTGATAACCACGAAGATGTCACTGAAAATGCCATTAGTACAGGGGCGGTCGATATTGAAATTAATCAAGTAGAACGTAAAAGGTTCACTCAAAATGTCAGTGGCGGTTCACTGGGGCAAATTGCAATGTTTCTGTTAGCCTTTGTTTATGGTATTCGTTTTTATAAGAGGAAAGCATAATGAAAGTATTTTTAAGCGCAATATCATTAGCGATGGTTATTTCCACCTCCGCTCTAGCCGCCTCAACGTCGCCTTGGTTTGTACACATAGGCACGAGTACCATGGTTGACTCAGAGTCAGAACAACAAGCACTTATTAATTTAGAATCGTTAGGTCATCAACCTGAAGACTACACATTTGATTTACCCAGTGGCGGTATTCAACTCGACCTTGGATATACAGTGAGTGAAAATTGGGCACTAACATTTGGCTATATGGAATTTGGTAAAAGTACATTCATAGTCGATGTAGACACAGCTTACGCCGATGAAGCGATTGGTGAAATAAATAAGGCCTTACCACGCTATGGTAATGGCCTAACAAGCTCAGTTATCTATTCGTACCCTATCACCCCTGAATTTAATATCTCGGCAGAGGCTGGCGCCTTGTTACTAGAAAGCCAATATGAAATTAATTATGAAATTGGAGTAAATGAACAAACAAATGAACCCATTATGTACAGCGTTACAACATCCGACACATCTCTGCAATGGTTTGCAGGAGCGGGCGTTAATTACGTATACAAAAGTACCTCATTAGGTTTGTATTATCGCCACTATGAAATCGATCGTTTAGGGTCACAATCGGTTGGTGTGCGATTAGGCTACCACTTTTGATCACGAGCATATGGTATTAAACAATTCTAAAAGCGATGTTTAACACGGTAGACAGTCTCTTATGTGGTTTCAATAAACCACATTCTGATAGAACAATGAGAAACAATGATGAAAACAAGAAATTCATATATATTTAGTACATTAGGTGCCTTATTAATAACACTCCCATTCAGCGTTACCCATGCTAGCGCTCCATTTTTTCTAGAAAATAGTAGTATTAACAATCACTTTGATCTAATTTCTACACCTTCAACAACAGTAGGTATTAACCATTTATCCTTAGCGATTGATGCAAATAATAAAATAGTCACAAGTTACCAAACAGGTACAAAAGTTGATCTTGCTATATCTGATGATCAAGCTACATCATTGACGCAAGATATTAGTGCGCCCACAAATATTGCCAGTAACAGCTTTCAGCAGGTTGTTGTTAACCCTATGGATAACAGCCTAATATTAGCCTATGTTCAAAGTGACGGTGTGGCACTCAAACGTAGTTTTGATAACGGAGAAACATGGTCAGATATCCCGTCTTTACTTACCTCTGGAGAATCACCTGCCTTAACACTCGCTGATGGTGTAACAGTAAAACATTTCAAAATGGCCATAAACAATGACGGAGTGGCCTATTTGTATTACGGGGCATCAACCAGTGCATATAATACAACCTCAGGTGACTTATACTCATACGATTTTTCCGCAAGCGAACCCGCAACCAGTTGGACCAAAGAAACACCCTCTCAATTTATTACTGGTATGTTTGGTAACGATGGCCGTTACAAGGTCCCTTTTTATGATCTTGCGATTAACCCTGAAGGCTTACCCACTTTTACTTTTCGTAGTTTCGCTGGCGCTTACGAAGATCCTAATTACGGCAGCATGCCCGCCCACCGTATTTTTCACTACAGTAAGGTGTTCAATAATGAGTCACAGAGTTATGAATGGCAGCTTAGTTTAACTGGTACGGTCACCTATCCAAGTTATTTAAGTACGGCATTTGATGCTGACGGTACCCTTTATATGTTCACAGTATTGCAACATGCAAATCAAAAAGGTGGCCATGTATATAAATCTAATGATCAGTTCAACAACTGGACTTTAGTAGGACAGGCCAACCTTGTGCATACTCTAAATGATACCGGCAGTGCACAACGAGCTACCGCCTATGCTACGGATGCTCTGGATATCGCATTTGATAGCCAGAACACGCCCTACATAGCTTATCAACAGCGCGATAATTCATCAGCCCTCAATGCGCCAATACAAATAGCGACATTAAGCGCAAGTGGAGAACAATGGGTTAAAATATCTTATGAACTAAGTGATATTACTGGTGGTTCTGCAGCTACAGCTGATCATGATTATGTAAACCTACAAGTCGATAACTTAAATCGTCCCGTTGTTTACACCAATACAGCCGGTGATGGCCATGACACCCTTGGTAAAGTACTGCGTATGAATTACAGTAAAAATCAAGGTGATATTCCTGTTGATGTTAACGAAGGTGAATTAGCCGTAACTACGCTGACTGCCATTGATGAAGATGGAGACGATATTGCTTTAAGTTTATCGGGGGAAGATGCTGACTTATTTACTATCACCCAAGAAACAGCCGCTATTACCTTTAAAAAACAGCAGATCGCAGAATTCTCTGATGAAACCTATCAGGTGACAGTTAATGCGGCAGCTAGTGATGACGTGACCAGTGTCAACCTTATCATTACATTAAAAAATACCACCGATGATTTTGATAATGACTTAAGCCCTGATGGGATAGATTTTAATCCTTTAGACCCAAACACTTGGGAGGATGTTGATGCAGATGGTTGGGGGAATGATGCAAACGGCTTAGGCTCTGGCTATGATGTAGATGATAATGACCCGCTAAGGTTTGCAGAGGATTTTGACCAAGATGGACTCATTGATGCAACAGAAGATGATGATGATGATAATGATGGTGTTTTAGACATTAATGATCAGCATCCGTATAACTCGAATGATGAATCAACACCTATTTTTTATCTTAATGGTACAAGCTTATTAACCAATGACTATTCCTTTGATGCATTAGCAGCATTAACAATTGAAGCCACTGGTATTTTAACCAATATTCAGTCTTTTATTGAAGCCCATATAGCCAATACTGGTTTAACAACAGTGGACTTACATGATGCCTATAATCAACAGCCAATACCCGAAATCATTGTCGCTGAACCTCAGTTAAACAAAAAATCTGGGCAGTATACTATTTCGCTCACAGCTACAGACTCAAACAACAATACAGCGTCAATCGAATTGCCTATATTTATTAACCCTATTATAGAAATGCCGACAACTCAGCTATTAGACGCAGGCAGTTACACCTTAACAGTACCATTTAAGTTGTTAGGTAACGCACCAGCCTACCCTGTTGTGATCCATTACTCGGTTAGCATAAATGGCACATTAACTGATCATAATATTGAATTAACCAATGGGGATAGCCCAAAAGTTATTACAATTGACTTAAGTGCAGAGCCAGTTCTGGTAGCGGGTGATAATATCGTTATTACATTGACTGAAGCGAGCCATGCTGACGTGCAAGAAAATACAGCAACGACTGTAACAATTGTTGACGAACCATTTGCCCCAGTTGTAACTTATAATGTGACACAACTTGATGCCGATGACGTTGAACAACCCATATCGGTCATTGGTGGTAGTAGCGGCGATGTGAGTGTTAAACTTAATATCAGTGATTTAAATACGGCTGACACCCATTGTGTTACCTTTGACGACCTTAGTGGATACCTAACCGAATTACCGAGTTCACAAACTGACAATTGTGAAACTAAAGAATATTACACCTTTAACCCTAGTAGCTTATCTCTTGCCAGTGGAAACTATCAACTAAATGCGACTGTTAACGATAGCGACAATTTATCAACCACTATCACTATTACCCTAGCCGTCGATACTGAATTAACGAGCTTACTTATTGATAGCGATCAAGATGGAATTCCTGATGATTTTGATAACGCTCCAACAGACGCTACTCGGCTGCAAGTTTCCACGGATCAACGTTTAGACTTAGCGGTAACACCAGGATTACAGTTATCTATTGGTGACATAGCTTTAAAACATGGTAAAACAACGGCTGTGGTTTCAAAGCTTGAATTAGACATTGATGATTACGACGTCCATTATCAAGCTCTCTCTAACATCAATAACTTCAAAGTGACAGGTTTACAAAAAATAGGAGAATCTGTAGCCGTTATTGTGCCATTAGAAACCATCATTCCAGAGCATGCTATTTACCGAAAACATACACAGTTAGATGGCTGGTTTGACTTTTATATAGATGATCAAAACACACTTTCATCTGCAACTAAAACGGCTGACGGCAATTGTCCTGCGCCTTTCAATAGTAACTATGAATTAGGTTTAAATGAAGGTTATCAATGTATTCAATTAGTGATACAAGATGGTGGTAAAAATGATGCCGACGCAACTATCAATGGTATGGTGTCTGACCCTGGCTTACTCGTGACTGAGCTGGACAATATCTTACCTGTTATAGAGACAATTGGTGACCACGTAGCTACGAGCGGTCAAGCATTTAACTTATCAGCGATTGTATCAGATGCTGAAAATGACGATCTGACCTATACATGGAATCAATTAAATGCAGATGCCGAAGTAACAGCAACGATAGTTAGTGATACAACGGAATTTGGAAAATTTATCGCCCCTGACGTATCTCAAGAGACTGAACTTACGTTTACACTTACTGTTAGTGATGGCCGAGATAGTATTGTAAGCAATGAATTCAAAGTTATCGTAACGGCAATAAACGTTAAACCTGTTGCCGATATTTATCGTAACTCGGGTTCATTTAATTGGATAATGACATTGTTACTGTTGGCAGGGCTTAGTGCCAGAAACAGGAAAAGTAAGGCTTAATAATATCATTTCAACCTTGAATGGATGACCATTCGAATAAATAAACAACCGTTGGCTATAATAGGCCAACGGTTGTTTTTATTATTCAAAGGGGAATGATAAATCAATCACCCTCGCAGAAGACAGCCTCTAAGGCTTCCCCCAAAAAAAGTACCACTTCTTGATATCAGGTTATAATTTTTCAGAACCCCTAGTAGAAATGCTCTTAATCACTTGTATAAACTGACTTGTGAAAGCTTTAGCTCTACAAATACTTATTGCCGATACTTGGGTATGCATACAGAGTGAGACATCAGCGATATAGGTTATGCCTATTCATCTGAATTTCCATGTGATAAATAATATAGACAGGAAAAATCCCCAGTTATGCTATTCAGCACGGGATAAACCTACTCGATAGTTACGCTGCGCTGTTACAACCACGAAACTAACCAAGAAAACCTAGCTGATTAGAGCAATAACTATATTCTCAGCCTTCAGCTACTAATATTACGGCGTCTGTGAAGAAAAATGTAATATTAAGTAAGTAATGCTTCACGCAATGTTTAATATGCAGGTCTTGAATCGCATTGAGTGTTTGAGTGAAAATGGACACGGTCTTTGTAACAAAAACCGTGGAGATAATAGATATTTTATAGGATGATGTCGCCATTTTGAAATTATGGCAAGTAATTTAATTGCCAATGTTGACTACTATTATTTTCATCGGTCCACAGAATTAGGCTTGCTTCTGATGCGCTAGAATGAACGCTAGGTGTGGCCACTAAACCGCTGACATGATTTTTCAGTCTGTATGAGCCGTTTGTATTAGCAAGTAACTCCCATAGTTGTGCTGGATTATTTGAATCCAGCCAAATAATTAATGATGTACCAGGATTACTTGAAAATTGAGTTGGCGTTAATAAACCTCCACTGCTTTTATGGATTATTTTATACAAGTTACTACCTACATCGATGAGTTGCCATTCTTGTAAATTTGTAGCTAAAACAGTTTGTTGTACAACGCCACTCCCATAGCTGCGACTGAACTAGAAGGTGTAAACATCATTTGACTGCTGCTACCAACAATTTGATGAAAATCGCTTGTAACGGAACTCTGTGGGGCTTGCTGTCCTATCATCCAAACTTGAGCGCTGTTATTTGAGTTAGTATATTGAATAAGTGTTGTATCAGTAGCCGCCGCATAGTTACTTGGGGTTACTACAAAGTTGCTAGCTCTGTTTTTTAAAACGGTGACACCACTTGAATTAGTTGTCTCAGAGAAATACAACTCCCAATGTTGACTATGGTGATTTGTATAAGAAGCTAAAATTAAAGGCGCTCCTGCAACTGTAGACTGATTTTGTGGCACAACAACAAGTCCACTTTCGATATTTTTTAGTAAATAATAACGTTCATCGACGGGGATAAGTTCCCATTTTTGCTCGTCAGTGTTTGTATTTGTCATTTGTACTAGAGGTGTTCCAGCGGTATTTGAGTGATTTTGAGGAGCAAACACCATTTGACTGGTCTTGCCATATATTTGGAAAACATTGGCTTGGGGGGTAGTGACGGCATCCATATTTACCCCAGCATTATTAATGATATCTACGGCTCTATCAGGCCAATTATTATTTTCTACAGCAATATTGAGCCCACAGACGTTGCTGTAATAACATCTAAAAATATTAAGTTCTCTAGAGTAGTAATTATTTCGAATAAGATTAAAATTACTCGCATAATAAGCAACTTCGTTGACGTCATTGGTTGCCATTAACCACTCACCAATAGATCCACCCTCACTGCTTATAACGTTATCTTCAACGCTGATGTATTCTGAACCATTATCAAGATATATATAGGTATAAACATTTTTCTGCCCGTTAATATAATTAAACTTTATGGATGAATTATCTTGGCGTCCAAGCGTGTATATACCCCCTCCATCTAAATTCACGTTCATATAGTTGTAAATTCGATTTGAGGTAATGGAATTACTGCCAACTGCATCGGGATTGTAAGTGTTAGTTTCTTCTGGGCCTCCCCAACCCCACCCCACTGAAATAGGAGTATACGGGAGATCAAAAAGTGTATTGTGAGCAACTATCAAATTGTTTACATATCCACCAAAAATTCCAACAGAATCAGTCATTTCTTGGCCTACAAGAGAAATCACATTGTCTGAAATAGTGTTGTGGGTGACACGATCTTCAGGATTTACAGGATTGTAATTTGTTGCCAAATTAATATTGCCAATGCTAATACCATTAGATGAGATATCTGCAAAGGTGTTGCCTGTAACTAAATTATGTTGGCTTCCAATATCAAAGGCCAAGCCTGAGGTACCTAATTTATTGAATGTACAATTTTGAAATGTAATATGTCGTGCATATTTAAAATGAACAGCTGAGGCAGATAAATCTTCATATTCTGCAAGACTTGAATTTTTGTAAAACAAAACTCCAGCTTGGTGTCCTACTCTACCTGCATCTTCAAGAGGCTGTAGGGAGGTTGTATAAGAAAAGGTGAGTCCCTCGAACTTAATATTTTCTATCAGTTTAGTAGCGCTTCCTGCTAAATTTCCTTCAATCAACTTTTCTAAACTGGGTAGTGTAAAAGTAAGATTGTTTAAATTCGTTTGGCTAGCCAAAGGTTTATAGTAAAGATAACCAGAGCTTCTATCGAGATACCATTCTCCTTCTTCATCAAGCAGCTCATATGCATTTTCTATGGCGTCTATACTATCCATGCCAATACCCCATTGGGCATAATGTCTAGTTGCCCGCCAAAAATCATCTTTAAGTGTTATTACGTTACCAGTCACAGATTCAACAGCCCCCCATTGCATGGTCCAAACTTTGCGTTGACGTATTTCTATATCAGTAATGTTGCCCCAGCTAGACATAGAGGAAAAAGTACCTGTTGAGGGTGCATTAAAACCTTCTGCGGCATTTAATGTAAAACCACTAATTTGTGAGCTTGAGCTTTGTGCTCTTTTTGCTCTAACGCCATTTACAAAAAGATGCCTAGAGTAGAAGTTGGTACCCACATAAGCTTTGTAAATCCCTTTACTGGAATCATGAAGTTGCCAAGAAGAAACAGCTATTCCACTACTAATAATAGGGATTTCACCTGGGTAATTCTTATAAATAATATTGTATCCATTACTACCAGAGTCTTGTTCATAAAAAGTTAACGTATTATCTAGAGTATGGGTTCCTTCTCTCAATACTATAGTGATATCTGCTGTCATATTTTGATTTATGGTGCGTACTGTATCGCGAGCTTTTACAATGGTTGCAAATGGATGAGACTCGTCTCCGCTTGCAGTATCAGAACCTGTTGGAGAAACATAGTAGGATGTCGCGTATAGAGGAATAGACAACAAGCTTAGTAGCAAGAAACAAAAAATAGCACAGCTTTTCATATACATTTTAGTATTAAGCATTTAATTACCTTTTTATTATTGAAATGACGCCAATAATTAATAATGGTTTTATCGTTATGATGAACCTTCAATATATCAACAATAGTATTGTTAACTTTTCTGTGCGCTGCGCTAACGCTAGTTGCTGCTGGATATTTTCAGCAATATTTAACAATTGCTCTTCGTTGATTAGCACTTGGTTTACGGTAGCAATTGCCTCTAACCAAACTTGTTGATAATCCTAAATAAGTGCTTCTAACTGCAATTTTCTTTGTTTAACAACAGACTTTCTTTCACCACTATCAAATAACGGCATAGCAAGCGACGCAATTAGATTTCCGGACCAGTCATCAAACAAGTCGCTTACTGAATTTTTTGATGTGGAATAATTAGATCGTAAAGAAATACGTGGGTATTGATTAGTTATGGCAATAGCGAGGTTCTCATTCGCCGCTTTTATTTTAGCGAAGGCTTGTTCTATATCTGGCCGGTACTTCAATACCTCAGCCGGCACACCAATTACTGGTAAGGCTGGAAGTGCAGGTAATACCTGGTTAACCTTGATATTTAATTCATTGGTAGGTATCGACAACCATAAGGCTAAAGTTTGTTGATACAAAGATAAGTCTGCTTGATTTCTTGATTGTTGGACTTCAATAGACTTAAGTAATTTTTGTTGCTGCCATATATTAGTGACTGAATTTTTGCCCATTTTAAAACGACGCATAATGACTGCTAACGCGTCTTTGGTGCGTTGGTTCTGCTCAGCTAAAACCAACTTCTTTTCTTGCGCAGAAATCACTCCTAACCAAGCATTGGTAATATTACCAGCCACTAAATTAGCACTGCCTCGATATAATGATACTTGTTCTTGATCACTCCAGTTAGATCTATTGACAGTGGCGTCAAGTCTGCCCCACAAATCTATTTCCCAACTGGAACTAATTCCCAACGAAGCACTACTTACATCGCCCAAGTTATCAAAGTTAGATGTAGCACTGGAGCTTAAATTTAGGTCAGGGTAAAGGGCAGCACCAGCAATTCGAGCATCAATTGCAGTACTTTTTAATCTAAGATCTCTGGCCTGTAAAGAATGGTTATCATTGAGACCTTGCCTAACCACTGCAGATAAATTGCTATTATCAAAACTGTCCCACCAATTTATATTCGCATCGGCATCACCTTGTACAATAAACGCCACAGGTGTGTTGAGGGAGGCAATACTGACTTCATTATGTTGGGCACAAGATGATAAAAGTAGAAAAATAGAAAGTTTTATATATTGCATAATAATTATAAAGTGGTGCCTAGCAAGTATTGTATGTATTTACGCAGATTTAACTGCATTGTGTATAAATCAGTGAACTTGCTCCTAGCTAATTAGCATTCAGGGATTTATGTAAAAACACACTTGCTTAGTTGTGATTGTTTAGGTATTTGTGACTTTATAACCAAGTGATAAAGTCACAAATTATTAAATTAGCGATATTCAAACTAGGGTTTTATTTCAAAAAATCTTCCATCGGAGCACTTTCACTGAGCTCTTTGATTTCTATATTGCGATAAAAAATCTCAGCAGTTTCGGCTTGAAAGCCTATAATGCCGGCACTAGGTTTGAGTTGAGTGGCTATATTAACCACATCACCATTTAACTTATGGATTGCGTATTCACCACCCATGACAATAATTTCAACTAGATTCCACTTATCATTTAAAGCATTAAAGTTATCGGTCTCATTAGCCAAATGTAGCCAGCCCTTCACTTTGGTCTCTGTGCCACCTTTGTTTGGATGTAAAAATGACTGGCCATGGGCAGAACCTACAAATTTGGGATTTTTTAAGGTGCTTTTACCATCAGGGAACCATAAATAGTCAGCACCATTAGGGCGGATCAAATCTCCAGAATGATTACGTTTGCTTAGGTGGTTGTATCGAATTTGATATTCGATCCCCTCAGGCCAAACATCATCTTTAACGACATGATAATAAACACCTGCATCGTACTGCCATTGCTTAAAGTTATTGGCAATCTTTGTGCCCCATTTATATTCAAACCTTAAAATATATTTACTGTATTTTTTCTTGGTATAAAACAAACCATGGGTGTCATTTTCGCCCGTATTGAGTTTATATTCTTCAGGAAATTCATCATTAAATACATGAACAGCTCTATCCTCAATGGCGAATACTTTATTCGCCATAGCTTCATCGCCACTACGTAGTTTTAAGTAAAAGCCATCAAAGTTCTGTCCATTAAATAAAGGTTTGAAGCCATTATTTTCTGCAGATGCCTGCATATTTAGTGCGAATAAACTCAAGGCGATAACAATGATTTTATAAAACTGATGCTTCATAGATATATATTCCTTTAACTGCCACAAAATAATTTATTTAGACTGTAGTCGGTATGTTTTTATATTTGAAATAATATACTGTATAAAAAAACATAAAACACAAGGCTATCCTGTTTATTTTTGCAACATTAAATTTAACTTTGGCGATATTATTTTTTACAAAAATAAGACAAGACTTTTTATTTATACAATGAACGACAAGTACTCCTTAGGCAGCAGAATTAATTCAAGATAAACATAAAGTTGTTAGGAGATAACCAACAAAGAAAGTAGATAGAAGCACTACAAAATTTCACTATAGTGCTTCTTTACATATAAGTTATTTTACCGGAATAGCTTTGCTTGCAAACACTTTAGTGTATTTTTGATATCCAGCTTCTGGGTAACTAATTAAAAAATTATTTTCATCAATTAGATTAAAAACGTAATGACTGGTTCCTTCCGGTAAGGTTCCAGATACTTTTCCATCCTTGTGTTGCATAGTAATTGGCAACCAAACTTCACCACGCACACCTCCATTGGTTGTATAGATAAGCTCTGCTTTTACCACTTTGGCACCATTATTTTTATAGGTTAACCAAACATTTTCACCTGCTATGCCATGGTTAATTACAGTCGGTATTTTACTTTTATTAGGTAAAGGCGTCTTAGCAAGTGGGTTTAAATATGGATACCTCGCATTTAATTTATCTAACCTTTGTTGTAAGAGCTGATCCATCTCTTTGGCTTTTTGTGGCATTTTCTCAGCCAAGTTTACAGACTCCTCAATATCAACGCGTTTAGAACCGTTTTTATATAGTTGATATAATTCTAAGGTGGCTTTTTCTTCAGAAGCCTCATATTGGCGAATTAATTTATAACCATCAATACGGATCGTAGACTGCATAGAACTATTGGGAAAATGCCACATCATGGTATCTCTAACCTTTCCAGTCCAAGGGTCTATCACTAAATTTTGATCGGTTGGATCTTGTTTCAGTAAAGTTGATAAATCAGCGCCATCTAAAATTTGTTTGGCTTGTTTTTGCGTGCCAGTCCAACTTAGTATTGTCGGATAAAAATCAACACCATTAACCATCACATTTGATTGTTGATTTGCTGAAATATTTGGACCAGTAATTATCAGAGGTACTCTCACCCCCCCTTCTTTGGCATTTATTTTGCCTTTATCTAAAGGATAATTATCAGTAATAATTTCTTTTGTATGTTGTTCCATACCACCATTATCTGAGGTGAAAATCACATAGGTATTTTCAATTAACTTATGTCCTGGCCATCTTGGATCATCTGTTTGTTGTAAGTACTTAATCAATAAACCGGTGTAGTGATCTATCATTTCAACCATAGCGGCATAATAAGCATTCTGTTGACCCTGTTCGTCCCACACATCTTGTTTTTTCGGATACTCTACGCCCAATTTTGCATAGTATTTACGTAATAATACTTCGCTTCTTGTTTGGATAGGGGTGTGTACTAAGCGAGAAGAATAAAACAGAAAAAACGGGCTGTTTTTAGCTTGTTCCATAAAATCAAGGCCATCTTGGGTGATGTCATCAAATGGGAAGCCTTTATCATCTAAGTAAAATGGCTCAGAAGTATCTGTGGTTGAAAATTCTTTGGTTCTATCCTGCATGCGCTTATGCGCCCCAAAACCATGTTTTGAGAACTCAAATCCTTGCTCTGTAGGCAAAGGTATATCCGTTCCAGCAACTCCAACATGCCATTTGCCTGAATGGCCTGTTTTGTAACCATTTTTCTGCAACAATTCCGCAATTGTTATTTCAGAGGAATCTAACGCCCCTTTCATCCAAGGGCTAATTAAAGGAGACGATTGATTATATGGTAAAGGGGGATGCCCACCTCTTACGCTAGTTCTTTGGATACGTACAGGATGTTTACCAGATAAAATAGCTCCCCTAGAAGGTGAACAAGTGGTAGCCGGAGAATAAGCCTGCCAAAAAAGAACGCCTTCATCAGCTAGTTTATCGATATTAGGAGTTTCGAATGGTGAAGGTTTATCAATATCGTAACGTTTTACGTCTTGCCAGCCTAAATCATCGGTTAGGATTAACATTACATTGGGCTTCTCTGGTCTTTCGTTAGCCAATGCTTGGGGTAAATTAAGACAAAATAGCATTGAAAAAATGATCATTTTAGAGACTGTTTTTAATTGGAAAAATCTAAGCTGGGCAATGCTTAATCTCCAATAATTTAGTAATTTAAAATGCAATAATTTAATTTTTTTCATAACGTTTCCTGTTACTAATCTAAGTACTGGTATTCAGTGAATGAAACAAATAACAATTGATATTTTCAAGCACCAGAAAGTTTAGTTCTGGTTGGCCAAACACATCATTGTCATGCTACGTAAGCGACTATAAGTCAAACTACTAATCATCATTTTTACTAGTAGGTTGTTTTCGAGTGTTGTTGTAATCAGTAAGTCTATTCGTGTTTTGCATTGCCTTTAGATAAAGGTAATGCAGGTACTCCATTTAGAAAATTAGCTAATACCTGACTCACATCTAAAGGATCATCAATTGCTTTTTGCAGTTCGAGAAATTCACTAAATAATTGTCCCATCAACTTAACGGGTTTATTTTTAGCTTCGGCCAAATCATGCATTTCAAAGGGATCATTTGCCATATCGTACAAACGCACCACATTGGCATTGGGATAAATAATTAATTTATATTTTTCAGTGCGGTACATACGTTGTAAATGGGTGTAAGCACCATAAATTGCAGGATAAGCACTACTATCGGTTTTCCCTGTTGCAAGAGGCAGCAATGAATGAAAGGCTACATTTTCAGGTACCTTAGCGCCGGCAAGTTCTATCGAAGTAGGCATAACATCTTGCAGATATACAGGCGCGGTTACTTGCTTGCCGTGGGCTAAACCTGGGCCGACGATAAATAAGGGAACACGTATACTACGGTCATACATATTTTGTTTACCCATAAAACCATGATCACCTACAGCTAAACCATGGTCGGCGGTAAATATGATGTAAGTGTTTTCTTCTTTCCCTGTTGCTTCGAGTGCTTTAAGTATACGACCTACCTGTTCATCTAAATGGCTAATCGAAGCATAATATTCTTGTAAGTTCGTTTGTACTGCGAATTTAGTGCGTGGGTGTGGAGCCAAGCGTTCATCTCTTAAGGTTTCAGGCGCACCGGCATGTTCATTATAGGGGTAACTTGTTAAGAAATTTTCAGGTACTGTGATATTTTTAACTGGGTACATATCCACAAATTTCTTTGGCGCTTGGCGTGGATCATGGGGGGCATTAAATGCCAAATACATGAAGAAGGGTTTGTCACTGTTTTTAGTTTGTTCTAAAAAGTTTTGACCGTCATCAGCAAGTACTTTACTCCAATGTTTACCACCTTGCCAAAAACCGCCTTTTGACTTGTCATAGGGAGACCATGTGTCAGCTTCTCCTTCGATAAATTTTCGGCGATAACGAATCGGTGTTTGTTTAGGCATACCAGCACGAATATGAGTGCTGTGATCAAAAAGTGCTTTTGCCGAAACAGGTACATGCCACTTACCTGACATATAGGTTTCGTAACCTGCATCTTTTATATATTGGCTCCAATAGGCACTGTTGGAATTAGTACTGTTAGCAGCAATTTTATTACGAGAGGGATATTTAGCCGCTTGCCAAAGAAAAGCTCCAGAATTTAACATCATTCTACTCGCCATACATACAGCTGGTGAGTATGAACCTGGATTATAAGCATGGGTAAAACTGACTCCCCGTGCCGCTAAACTATCAAGATTGGGAGTTTTAATATCCTTATTGTTAGTTCCCAATGATTTATACATTTGGTCATCAGCAAAAATGAACAATATATTCGGTTTCTCGGCGGCTGAGGCATACCCTGAAAATAAGGCTACGGCATAAAAAGCTATCACCAAGATTAATTTTTTATACATACCAATCCTTAAAAATTGACGACTAACGGCAATAAAAATTAAAGGGATTTGTACTTATCGCTTTTTACTAAGAAATTATTTTCATCAATTAACACAAAAAGGTAAGCATCATGACCTTCTGGAACATGGCCTGAAACTGTCATTTTGTTAGAGTCAATTTCAACTGGCAACTTTTTATACGTCACTACCAACTTGCCACGTTTTTCCCGTTTATCACTGCCTTTAGTTTTAGCTATTTCAACCAATATATAGGCTTCTTTTAACGGCGTTTTTCCTTTTGTTAAGGTGATTTCAGCCATACGTCTAGTTTTGTTAAAGGTACTTGAAACAACGACAGGAACAGCTTTTCTCGTAGCTATATTATCCTCATGTTCAGGGTTTAAGTTAGGATAAATGGCATTATTTTCTGCTAATAATTGCTCCAAATTAGTTGCCAATTCTTTTACCACTTGGGCATATTCAGGCAGTGCCGCTAGGTCATTTTTTTCTTCAATATCAAAGCGCTTACCATCTTTATATAATCGGTATAAAGAATAATGATTATCTAGGTAATACTTATGAAGTTTATAGTCACCCTGACGAATAGCCCCACGCATTGAATCGTCTAGATTATGTGGAAAGTGCCAGAATAAGTTCTTTCGCACTTCGCCATTTTGATCAGTGACTTGTTTATTTTTATCTTTAAGCACCGCAGATAAATTAAGTCCGCTAAGTTTATCGCTGTCTTGTTGAGAAATTTTAGTGTCAGTTAATTCTAAAATTGTTGGGTAGTAATCAAGCTGATTCACCATACCATCATATGTTACATCTTGAGTAACTGTAGGTCCTGTCACCACCATAGGTACTCTAACACCACCCTCTTCAGTATGTTTTTTGCCTTTATCTAACGGCAAGTTATCTGTGATGATTTCAGTGGCATGTCTTTCTGCGCCGCCATTGTCTGATGAGAAGAAAATATAAGTGGTTTCAATTAGTTTTTTTCCTGGATTACGTGGATCATCAGTTGTTTCAAGTAATGACATTAAACGACCTAAACTCCAATCAACTGTTGTTACCATGGCACCATAATAAGGATTAGTTTGACCTTCTGTAGTGATAGGATCAGCATTTTGAGGAAAAGGAATACCTAACTTGTCTGTATAATATTCAAGTAAAGCTTTGTTTTTAGTCACTATAGGTACATGTACCATCCAGTGGGCTAAATAAAGAAAAAATGGTTGTTGTTTATTCTCGGTTACAAAGTTAAGTGCATTCTCTGTTACTAAATCAAGTGGATATGAAATACCTTGTGGGTGTTTCTTACTAAATGGCGGATACTTTTCTTTGCTTAAAGGAAATTGTTTATTGTCAAAGTCTTTATGACGCGCTTTACTTCCTGTATGTGCCCCTCTTTTTTCAAATGAAAAATCAAAGCCATAGGCCGCTGGAGAATTACTCGCGTAACTACCCATGTGCCATTTACCAACATGGCCGGTTTTATAACCATTGGCTTTTAATGCTTCAGCTAATGTCAAGGTTTTAGGGCTAAGATGATCATTAAAATATGGAGCAATTAATTGGCTGCGTTTATTAATTGCTTTAGGAATACCCGCACCACTTACATGAGTAAAATTTGTTTTAGCAGGATGCTGCCCAGATATCAAACCACCTCTTGATGGTGCACAAGTAGGTGCAGACGAATAAGCTTGAGAAAAGTTCATTCCACGCTTTGCTAACGCTACCATATTAGGCGTTTCCCAAGGCGTAGGTTCATCCACATCGTTTAATTCAGAATCTTGCCAACCTAAATCGTCAACATAAAAAATGATGATATTAGGCTTATTAATTGTGTTGTTTGATTGGATTGCCTGCACGCTGCAGCTCACCATTATAATGGAGATGAATCCTAAAAACTTGTTCATAAAGCACCTTGATTACTGTGTTTTTGTCATTTGAAAATCCTAGCTGTCTAATCAGCTAGGATAAGTTAACTTAAAAGAATAATTACTTCTTGGCATGCGGGGCTGACCAGCCTTGGCTTTGAATTGTCGTCAGCTGTTGCTGTAATTCACTGACTTTTTCAGGATGTTTTTCAATTAGGTTATGGCGTTGCCCACTGTCACTAGCCATATCAAATAATTGACCTTTAACATTATCGTCACTCACATAACCATGCCTTTTTTGCCAATCAGAATAATTAAATCTTTCTAAACGACTATTCTCATTACCTGTCTTGGTAGCGATTAGGGTCCAATCATTACTACGAATGGCATATTTCTCGGCGAAAGTATTATGTACCAGAGAGTCACGACTACTGACTGGGGATTTACCCGTCCATAGTGGCAGTTGGTTAAACGAGTCTTCTGCGGCATCATTAGGTAAGTCAAAACCCACCAGATTAGCGAGTGTTGCCATGATATCAATTTGTGAAACTAACTCATCAGTTTTGCTGTTAGCTGGCACATTGTTAGGCCAGCGCACTATCATAGGTACTCTATGTCCACCTTCGTAAATATCACGCTTTAAGCCTCGATAAGGATACGATGACCAGTGCTCAAATTTTTCATCTCGTAAATAAGCATAATGTTCAGGCCCATTATCCGAACTGAAAATCACTAAGGTATTATCTTCAATCCCAGCACTTTTTATGGCTTGTAATAACTGGCCAATAGAATCATCTGTTTCTACCATTAAATCGCCATATGGGCCGGCTTTAGAAGTATTATCAAATCTGTCATTTGGAATAATAGGTGCGTGGGGTGACGGATAAGCAAAGTATAAAAAGAAAGGTTTGTCATTCTTTGCATGCTGCTTAATATAGTTAACACCTTTTTGTGTTGTGGTAGGAATATTTTCATAAGGATTCCAACCAGTGATCATTGGCCCTTTGCGAAACTCCATATTACCTTCTTTGACTATCCAAAGATCTTTATCAACCATAGTGTCTGGCGTTTGAGTCACTTTATCATTCTCAATCCAAACATAAGGCGGGAAGTTAATTACAGTATCACCGAAGTAATAATCAAAACCGTTATCTAATGGTCCACCAGGTATAGATTTATCCCAATCAAAATCATCTGGCGTCACACCTTTTTTAGGCCGTCCTTCTTTACGAACCGCATCCCAGTCCCAACCTAAATGCCACTTACCAATAGCGGCTGTGTCATAACCTTTTTGTTGTAACATTTCAGGTAGCGTCAATCTTTCTGGAGAAAATGCCGATGGTCCAAAAGCCTGCACTATGCCGTGAAATTTACGCCAATGATAACGCCCAGTTAGTAAGGCATAACGTGACGGCGTACAAATGCCTGATGAAGAGTGAGCATCTGTAAAACGCATGCCTTGCGCTGCTAATTGATCTAAATTGGGGGTTGGGATTTTTGAGTCTTTATTAAAACTTCCTAAATCCCCCATCCCCATATCGTCAGCATACAAGATGACGATATTAGGCTGTTTAGCTAGAGGTTGTTCTTCATTAGCCAGCTCTGTTAACGAGCAAGAAGACAAACCCACTAACATTAATACCTTAACTACTGAAGATAACATAATTTTTTTCATGAAAATCTCACTCAACAATCGGAGTTAAATGGATAGCTTTAAGGTTGATGCCGCCTGAAACGACCTTACCTTTTGGTGTTACTGTTATCGCTTGTTTACCTGCTTTAAGATTCACAACGCCTACTTCATCAGTGCGGTAACGGTATAGAGTTTTATGTCCGCCTTGACGCTTAGAGTTTCTGCGCTCTCCAGTATCTAGTGCTTGTAACATTAATTCTTCACCATTAAATGAGAATATCCACTCGCTAAAATCAACTAGTTCATCGGCTGAATATTCTACTTCAAAGAAATAATCACCGGCCTTAGCTACATCAACTTGCCATTCACCTTTGCCATTATCTTTCCAAGTCCGCAGATTATTAGCATAATTCCAATCCCCGAATTTTTGCATCCAACGAATTTCTTCATTAGTACAACCATTACAACTAGCAAAAGCTGAATTTAGCGTTGTTTCAATACTTGGATCAATACCAATAGTTTTATCTACTTTTGGCTCGCCTTTAAGCTCGACAACAATTACCGGTACTAAAGATTCAGGTTTATTTGCTGGTAAAGTAAAGCTGGTCCAACCATTGGTTTGCTTAGCAAAGTTCACTTCACCTTGGTCTTTATTAAATAAACCGCTTAACAATCCAGGCTCTTCTGTGTTAATTACACGTGCAGAAACAATGTCATTACTCAAGCCTGATAAATTAATTTTTCCATCTTCAGGCCAATCAAACACATGTAAATAAAGTTCATTCCCCTTAGTGGTAATATCGCCCCATGATTGAGCTCGTCCCCAAGGAGATCCTTTAGCACCATAGATTGTTTCGCCATTTTGGGCTAACCATTTACCTGCACGGCGTAATCCTTTAGCTGCCATTTCCGGTACTTCACCATTACCTCTTGGGCCGATATTAAGCATATAGTTACCGCCACGACCTACAGTCGCAATTAAACGGTGTAATATTTCTGTGCCTGATTTCCAATTTTTGTCATACCAAGCATCACCCCAGCTATTATTAGTAGTATCAATGGTTTCCCAAAGGCCAGGGTGGTTAACTTGTGAAAGGCTATGGTCACCTAAGGTAGAGAAATCCCCCACCCCATTACCTATTCGACTATTTATCATGGCTTTAGGTTGTAAACTTCTCACTAGATCAACTAGTTTTTGAGATTGAGCTTTAGTCATGTCTCCAGGCGTATCAAACCAAACGGTGCGAATTGGACCATACTGAGTGAGTAATTCAGTAACTTGTGGAACCACCTTTCGCTCAAAATACTCGGTAAAGTCCCCTTCTTGCTTTTCAGATGACCAAGGAATACTGGCGCTACCTTGTTCATACCAATCTTGCATTTGAGAATAATAAAAGCCCAAGCCAATACCCGCTTCTTCACAGGCATCAGCCAGCTCTTTTAATGGGTCGCGTTTAAAGGGAGAGGCATCGGCAATATCATAGGTACTGCTTTTAGAATCATACATAGCAAAACCTTCATGGTGTTTTGCGGTAATAACAATATTTTTCATGCCGGCATCGACTGCCAATTGCACGATAGCTTTAGCATCAAATTTTGTTGGATTAAACTGTTTGGCTAATTCTTTATATTCTTCTTTTGGAATACCAGCCACGCGACCAGACATTAACCATTCAGAAATACCGTAATAGGTTTTGCCTTTCCATTCACCAGCGGGAATTGAAAAAAGCCCCCAGTGAATAAACATAGAATATTTATCTTCAGAAAACCACGCACCACGTTCAGCGTTAGCATGTTTAGCTTTATCTAAACTGCTGTCACCCCACATTTCATCCATAGACTGTGTTTTTTCAACCTCACTGTCTTGAGAATATACAGGTGCAGATAAGACAGTTGATACAAGTATCACTCTTGCTAATGTTGCTGCAATTTTATTTTTAGTTAACATCATTGGTGTTCCTATTACTATTTTATATTTGTTTCTTATTCGACAGGTGAACTCATTTTTTGCTTGAGCTGTATGCAAAAACTCACGCTGGTTTATTTGCAACAACATACTGCGCTTCAATATTGCCTAATTTACTTTTCTTTGCTGCGAAAGTGCCGACTTAGGTGGTGCTGTAGGCAAGGTTTTATCCCACTCCAGCGCTAAGTTTTTTAATTTATTTACAATCCGTGGGTATTGGTCAGCAACGTTCATAGATTCAGCACGATCTGTCATCAAGTTATATAATTCAATTTGGTTTTTATCTTGATAGAAAAACAGTTTCCAAGGACCTTCGCGTACAGCAAGCATTGGCTTTTTGCCTGACGCTTTACCGTATTGCCATTGCCAGAACATAGGTTTTTCACGTTCTAAAGTACCACCTAGCAATAAAGGTAGAATACTTTGACCGTCAGATTGATAACCTTCTGGTAACTTTGCCCCTGCTACATCAGCAAAAGTTGGTAATAAATCAACTGCAGTAACCACCGACTGAGTATCAACCCGTCCCACAGGCACATGTCCAGGCCAACGCACTAAAAAAGGCACACGTAAACCACCTTCATAAGTGTCGCGTTTTTGACCACGTAGACCTGCGGTTTTTCCGACACTAAAATAGGTACCTAAAGGTTCGATACCTTCAACTTTTCCATCTGGATCGTTAGGGTGAAAATATTTACTTTTAGGACCTGTGACTTCCGGGCCATTATCACTAGAAAAGACCACTAAGGTGTTCTCTGTTAGGGCCAATTCATCTAATAAATTCAAAATTTTACCGATACGTTGATCCGCACCATCAACCACAGCCGCGTAAACTTGGTCCTGTTCATTTAAGTGAGTATATTTAGCCATGGAATCTTTTGGCGGGTAATGAGGTGTATGGGTTTCATGGATCCATAAATTGATGAAAAAAGGCTTGTCTTTATTACGCTTGATAAAATCTAACGCATCATCATAGAGTTTAAAGGTATCTGTTTGTGGACCTGGGCCGTTGAAAACAGCTGCTTCGTCATACCCATACTCAGAAGGCAATGGTGCATCTTTTACATTTCTGTTGGTTAAATGCCATTTACCGAAATGGGCCGTTCTGTAACCTGTTTGTCGCAACACTTTTGGCATAGTTACAACTGTATTGTCTAACCAATCAGGCATAGCGAAGTTTTGATGATGCTCTAGGGTTGCAAAGTGGCGATGAACACTATTTCTTGACGGATACTGTCCAGTTAATACTGCAGCTCGGCTAGGAGAACATACTGGATTAGAAACGCTAAACTGATAAAACTCAGAACCTTCTTCAGCTAATCTGTCTATATTGGGGGTACGTATATCTGGATGACCGTGTTTACTAATATCTCCCCAACCTAAATCATCAGCAAAAATGAAGATAATATTCGGTTTTTCCACTGCTTTTTCAGTTTGTTTGGCATAAGTGGCAGAGGTGGTTAGTACTAAAAAGAGGCCCGTAATAACACTGGTTAACCTTAATTTACTGAATGTCATAATTTTTCCTATCGTTTATTGCTAGGCAGCTGAGCTAAATTAGCTAATTAATTAAGTATCTTCAGCTACCTTAATTTTTATTGCCTACAAGCTTATTTCCAAGGCATAACCAATGCTGTCGTTATGTATTTTAGGTAATTGAATATTGATAGCATCAGGGCCTTGCTGCCAATTAACCCTGTCATCTTGTCCTAATACCCGGATACTTTTGATCTCTTGGCCACTCAGTGATTTAATCGAGACTTTATTCGTATTGGGATTAGCTAAAGAAATCACATAAATTTTATTAGCCTTGCTGGTAAACCAAAAATCATTGTCTTTAAAGTCGAAAGCGACTTTATTGTTTTCTCTATGTTTGGTGCCTTTCATACTAAGATTAGTCGGACCTTCATGATCAACTTGCCAAGGCTGAGAGTCGTAAATCGCCTCACCATTCATACTTAACCATTGGCCAACTTCTTTTAAGATATTAGCTGATTCAACAGGAATGACTCCTTCGCCATCCGGGCCTACATTTAATAAGAAGTTTCCACCTTTGCTGACATTCGCCACCAACCAGTACAATAATTCAATTGGCTGCTTCCAATCAGTATCATAGGATTTAAAACCCCAAGTATTATTAGTGGTGGCAATACCTTCCCAAGTATTACTACTTGCTTCATCGGGTATGACATTATCACCAGGGGTACCAATATCGCCAAAACCATTACCAATACGGGCATTTACCAATATTTCAGGGTTTGCGTTATACACAGTTTTATAAAATTCCATACTGTATTGGGCTGGAATATAAATAGGTGTATCAAACCAAATTTGGCTTAACTCATACTTTTCCAACAATTCTTTTACTTGTGGAATTGATTTTTTTTGAATGAAATCGTCAAATGTAATCGAGCTAGGATCCCAAGTATTGGGCATCGCACTGCGTCTAGCTTTAATACCAGGCGCAGGACCATAGTCTTGCATGCCACCATCACCACCCGAGCGCCAATCAAGAGAATTTGAGTAGTACACACCAAAATCGATATCGGCTTTTTTCGCCGCTATCTCCATTTCTTTTATTGCATCGCGACCAAATGGTGTGGCATCAACTAGGTTGAAGTCATCAACATCTGAATCAAACATTGCAAAACCTTCATGGTGCTTTGCTCCCATGACGATATATTTCATGCCTGCGGCTTTAGCTATGGCCACCCATTCTTCGGCGTTAAATTTTTGTGGATTGAAGTCTTTTGCTAACTCAGCATATTCAGCCCGAGGAATTTCTTTACGACGCATGATCCATTCACCAATAGATGGGCCAGTACCGCGTCCCTCTTCGGTTTTTTCACCTTTGTAAATGCCGCCTAATGATGAATATAATCCCCAGTGAATGAACATGCCGTATTTGTTTTCATTAAAACGTTCACGTCCCTTCTGCTTAGCTGCAGAGCGGTTCATTGCTTGCCACTCTTTCGTTAGCGCTTTCATTTGGGTAGAACAAGGGATACCCGAACCTTCGAAGCCATAAACCTTGGCTTTTTCTGCTTCGCTTAATGCTCTATGTGCAGCGAGTTCTTCACTGCTGCAACCAACAGCTGAATATGCTGCCATAGAGAGTAAGGACAAACTTAATAAAGCAGCATAAATACATGTTTTTTTATAGTTAATATTCATTTTTTCTGTTGCTGACTTATAGTCTTTCAACGTACATATAAAATGCCGGTAAGCCTTTATCTAAGTCGCTATCATCGGTTTTATCATCGAACCAAGCACGCACATCTAGATCACCAGCCTCTAAGGTCGTTTCAAAACGAACTGATGTGGCATCTTCAACAATTGGTTGAGTGATGACTTTGCCATTCAGTTGCAAGTGAGCAAAACTCTTGCCTATCACTTTGTTTGCTGGAATATCATGCAGATATAAAGTCATGGAATAAGTGCCATTTTGATCGACTTTTAATGCCCAAGGTGAAACCATGAATTTATCTTCATTACCCACCCAACCATGACCTTTGCCCCATTTATCGGTGCCAAAACCAGGCCACCAAGGTACTTGTCCAGTATTAGGAGATAACCAATCCATACCTGTCAATCTAGAGGGATTCTCATGGTCTGAACCGACAATCGGACGAGTAGTAGGTGTGCCTTTACCTGTAGTATGCTGCCACCATTTTTCATACGCTTTTGTCATAGCCGCAACACGTTCTGGATGTTGCTCGCTGATATCATTTTGTTGTCCAGGATCATTGCTTAAATCAAACAATTCAACCCCGCCAGTTTCTACCCCATGCACATAACGCCAGTTACCTTGCATCACAGAATAAGGACGTTGTGGGCTTGGGTTTAATACACGCTGATTAGTCACTACCATAGTTCTATCAGGTAAGGCAGTTCCGTCTTTTAATAAAGACGCCAGAGAAATACCGTCGGTGTCTATACTTTGATCTTCAATGCCGACTAAATCGAGTAAAGTAGGCAATAAATCAACGTGAGCAGATAAGTCAGAAAATTCACCTGGTTTTCCTAAATTTCCATTTGGCCAGCGAATAAAAAACGGTACACGGTGTCCGCCCTCATAGGTAGAAGCTTTTCCCTCACGCATATAGCTATTTAAGGTAGTTAGTTTTTTGCCTGTCTTAGCTTCAATGGCTAACTTAACTTCGGCAGAAAGCCTAGTAAGTGGCTCACCATCGCTTTTAGTGGCCATTGATGAACCATTGTCAGTCATGAAAATAAAGATAGTATTATCTTCAATTTTATCATCACGCATAGCTTGGCGAAGGCGTGCCACATTGTCATCGATATTAGTGATCATGCCGTAGAATTTAGCTAGATCATCATCTAGGCCTAAAGCTTTGTATGGTTCAATATATTGTTCTGGTGCGCGCCAAGGAGTATGCGGAGCGTTAGTCGATAAATATAAAAAGAATGGATCGTCTTGTTTTGCTTGTTTATGAATATAATCAATGGCTTCATCAAACCACACATCGGTAGCAAAACCATAATATTGCTTTTCTTTGCCGTTCAAAAAGTAAGTATCGTCGAACTGGTCGTTTTCCCAATAATCAGGTGCTTGACCAACACCGCCACCACCATGACTTAACACATGGTCAAACCCTTGGTCTTGTGGTCTAAAGGGATAATTATCACCTAAATGCCATTTACCGATTATTGCCGTTTTATAACCTGCATCACCTAATATCTCAGGTAAAATATGATGTTGATCTGACAGCATATGTCGACCCATTACAGTGTGCCAAACTCCCGCACGTAATGAATATTTACCACTCAATAAAGCCGAACGAGTAGGTGAACAGGTAGGATCAACATGAAAGTTAGTAAAACGCTGACTTTCAGCCGCTAACTCCGCAATATTTGGAGTTTGCACAATAGGGTTATCATTCATGCTGAAGTCGCCGTAACCCTGATCATCTGTCATCAACAAAATGATGTTAGGTTTTTTAGCGGTAGTGACGGTTTCGCTAGCTTGTTCAACTACTTCTGAACTGCTCTTTTCACCACATCCTGCTAAACTTATGGCTCCAGCGATGACCAACATAAAAACATTCAGCTTTCTAAGTTGAGTTGAATAAACTCTTAATTTCATAACCTTTCCTTTAACTAACTTTCTCATGGACAAATAATCTTTACTTTATCCACCTGTATAAATATGGGCCCAGTTCATACTGAATAACGCTTCAGTAAGTGACATTTATCTATCGATATTGACTGAATATAAAATTGATTATTACTTTTAAAACACAAATAATAAAAAATGTTTTATTATATATAAAAAGATACAGAGAGTTGTTTAACAAGTCAACTGTTAGAAATGTAAATTTTTGTAAGTTATTAAGTTAACGAACTGGCTTTACGTTTGTTATCGGCAAGGTACCAAATAGAACTACAAATAAATCAGGTAACATACTGATTTTTATGTTAAATATACTTGCTAAACAGATACGCTAAAATGACTATATCGACTTTTATTCTGTTAATTCAGCAGTGCTTGCATATTCTCAAGCTTGCCATCAATTTCATGTTCAATTTTCAGACCTAGAATATTGGCAATGAGAGGATAAATATTGACATTTTCTTGGGTCTCTATTTGCAAATTTTCTTTAAAGTTAGGCCCCAAAGCATAAAAAATTCCATGCATATCCATGCCATCATATTGAGACCAGCCATGGCTACCTTTAGAAACTCTTGGCACCTTGGCAGAAATTGACCAACCTCTATCAGCCAAACAGACAATGTCACCAATACTAGGATTATTTCTATAATGTAATTCTTTTGGTGTGGTTGAAGGTGTATAACATTTGAAATGGGATGCGGCGCTATTAAGTAAAGCTACAGAAGCCGTTGCATCAATATCTTTTCTCTTACGGAAACTTACTAGGTAACCATTGCCTTGAATCATAAAATCAGCAAACAATTTTTCTTGTTCAGTCGTTTTTAAAATAGTTTCGATTTTTTCAGGCTTGAGCTCAGCCATTCCATGATCAGAGGTGATAATTATATTTATAGGTAGCTTTAGTTTTTCAAGATTATTGACAAGCTTTTCAATTGAATGGTCAACTTTTTCAATAGCCTTTTGCACTTTATCTGAATTTGGGCCATGTCCATGACCCGCACCATCAACATCATGAAAATAGAGCGTTACCAAATGAGGTCTTACTTCCTCAGGCAATTTAAACCAGTCTTCAACGGTTTTTATTCTGGTTTCGTGAGAAGCTTTATGCTCATATTCAATATTGTAGCTCGGTTTTACTCCTTGGATATGGCTGGCACTACCAGGCCAAAAATATGGTGCTGTTTTTACACCCTGTTTTTCAGCCAGCCCCCAAATTGGCAGTGAATGATAAAATTCACTATCTGCAACTGACTCAGCATCCCTTATGGAATAAGAACGTTTTAACTCAGGGTTATAAAATTTGTTGCTAACTATGCCATGATTCATTGGATATCTTCCCGTGGCAATAGAAAGATGATTAGGAAAAGTAGTGGTGGGAAAAGATGGACGAAGTGACTTCAGGGAAGCCCCTTGCTTCTTAAATTTTGCAATAAAAGAGGGAGAATATTTCTCAGTATAATCCCATCTATAACCATCAATAGAAATTAACAGAACATAAGGAATGTCCTTCGAACTTAATGAATTTTTAGTCGATAACTCTGTCGAGCTAGCTTGAGAGTTACCGCTGCTAAATATTAGGCTAATGACTACCAGCCACAAAGGCTTGTTTAAGTTTAAGGCTTGTAGGCAAATTTTCATATTGAAACCCTGCCTATTAACAAGCCCTTGATTATTTCCATTTTAATGTAGCTTCTTCTGTTTCTACATTAAGGTAAACCGAACAATATTCAAATTCTCGAGTAAAGACATAACCGTTTCTTTTAGCTGGGCCTTTAGGTGCACCTAATCTGTTATTAAAAGCTGGAAAAGTATGCATCCAAGTTCTATTTCTTTGATTGCCCTTTCTATCAGTTGTGACGCCATAACCATCGGTCGGGAAAAAATAACTATACTTTTCAGCCATAGTTAAAAAGATAGCCATTAGGTAATCTAAGCGTTTTTGAACATGCTCAAGACTAGCCAATTTACCCCGTGCTTCATCTAGCCCTATACCTGAACTATCTTTTGCCAATGCCTTACCTAGACCTGCAGTAAAAGCTAAGATTTTTCCATCTTGAGCGGCTTTTTGCCCTGCTTCTATACCCTTTACTACGTAGTCAGGTTTAGAAACACCACCTACATTATGCTCAAACGCTTCAAAATATGAGCCATCGAAGTATTCCATATACTCAAGCCCCGCATTTTCAAAACGAGCTCTGAGTATATTGGCGAGTATTATGTTGTCGTCACGAAACTCATTATTAATACCCGTTAACAGTTTATGGTAACCGTCAATCAGTGCATCAGCTTTTTCATCGCCTAACTTTTTACCTTTACCGAAATAAGAGCCAATAAGTACTTTAATGTTAGCGTCAATGAATACACCGTCTATTGAAGGATCCGTTAACATTGACTTGGCGTCTTTGATCCACCACCGACGAACCTCCTCTTTGGATATATCAAAAAACTTGGCTTTGCTATTTGGATTGACAACTGGATATGAGCCATCAGGAGCTTGCAAGTATCCGCCTGATATAGATTCTAGTTGTTTACTGACCCCGCTTTTCCAGTCTATGACTATGTTTTTGTAGTATAAGATTTTACTTTTAGGATTGAGCTCTTTAATCGCGCGTGCTGCTTTTAAGGTACCTTGTTGCACCGTCCCTTCTTTTTGGCCTTGTGCTTTTTCTAAGGTAATAAGCGGAAATTTTGCAAGGAATTCAATTTCTGCAGCTGTGTATGAAGTTTGTTTCCAAACATGCATATAAAGAGGCATTGTGTCCCAAGAGAACTCTGGAAATTTATCCGCATTTTTTGCAAATACCTGACTCGAAATTAATAAACTAACCAAACAAAGTGTACTTTTAATCTTCATGAGTTTAATCATTCTGTTTTTCATAATGTTTCCTAGGGAATAACACCTTTAAAAGGGCTCGCTAGCTGTTGGCATAACAGCCTTATTTAGTTGCAACCTTATTTAATCATCTCGCCATTCCAACCGTTTATTTTCAGAATGTACCCTGCGCTAGGATCATCATCGTGACAAGCAAGGTATAAATAATCAGGCTTGCCGTCTTTCCATAGGATGCTAGGGCGCTCACTTCGGGCTAGTTTATGTCCAAAATAAATTTCGTTAGTTTGATAGGCTATGCTTGGCGTACCCCAATCAAACCCGTCTTTCGATTTATAGAGTAGTCCTGGTCTAAATCCACCTTTGCGAACTTTGCCTGTATGTTTGCCTGCTAATAAAGCACTGACATCTTGGCGATCTTCAACAATCATGTAATACATGCCGTTGTAATAAAAAGCGTAAGGATCTTCTATATCTACCTTTTGCGCTGCGTAACTGAGCACTGGGTTTTTATCAGAAACAATATAAGGGCCTGCAATGTTATTGCTTGTTGCAAGAGAGATCTCACGAAATACTTCTCCATCAACCGTGGTCATTGTTTTATGATAAATTCTAAACTCGCCATCTGGAGCAACAACAAAGGTAGGGTTAGAAGCGTGCTGACCATTTTCAGCTGTGGCTTTAATAATTGGATTATGTGGGCTCTCAAGCCAAGGGCCCATTAGAGATTTAGCCGTTGCAATACCAACTTCTTGTTTTGAACCGTTTTCATCTTTGTAATGATTTAATAAAAATACTAATACAAAAGTGTCACCAACTTTTGAAATTTGTGGATTATGATAAGCGGCACTATCACTAGCAAACACATCGCCCAACAAGGTATATGGACCTTCTGGCTGGTCAGCTACCCAATGTGCAATTTTACTATGTTTGCTCCAAGTTCCGCTTTTAGGAATAATAGAATTGAATATATGTACTTTTCCTTGGTCGTCATAAATCGGTGCCATACCCCAAGTCCAAGTACCTTCTGGTGAAGGTAAAAGAAAAGGTCCTGGAACCATAGATTTGACTAGGGCAGATTCTTCAAGTGCAGCAGCTGATTGGGACAATAAACCCAGTACCAAAGCGACAATAGAGATATATCTAGCGCTCATTCATTCACCCCTTAAATTCTGAAAAACATAAATAGCGAACCCTGCAGTTCTTGATAAACGGCTTCATAAAGTTCACAAATTGGATAACAACCTCATGCTTTATATCATATATGGATTGTTATTGTACATATAAAACATCGTGTGGTGAGCATGTTGGCTATAAATATATTTGCTAATATAAATTGAACGCGTCAAACCAAATACAAAACAATATTGTAAATACAAAACACTCATGTCAAACTGACTTTTAACCTATAGCTGGGACGTTTTTACTTTGTCTTTGTACTCCTACTAGATGTGAAAGAAGGGGAGAAGTTGAAGTACAGCCTGTGCAGAACCTATGTTACTGCTGTAATTCCCAAAGAATAAAAGATCAAAATTATGCAAAACAAGATCATTCAACTTTTAACAATATTTGTGTTCAGCTTCAGCTTTTCAGGCGCAGTAAATAGCGCTGAAAGTAGCACTGATAAAAGCTTACAAGTTGCCTCAATTTTTACAGATCACATGGTGCTACAAAGAGATTTACCTATATCGGTTTGGGGAAAATCACCAGCTGGTAGCAAAGTTTCGGTGGCTTTCTCTAATCAAAAACAAATGACGATTAGTGATAATAATGGCGATTGGAAATTACAGTTATCGCCGTTAAAAGGGAGTTTTACTCCTGAAAGCATGACCATTTCATCTAGTCATAACCAAATAATAATACTTGATGATATTGTGGTAGGTGAAGTATGGATTGCTTCTGGTCAATCCAATATGCAGATGATGATTAACAGCATAAAAGAGATTAAGGAACTAAGGAAAACAGCTAAACACATTCGTAGTTTTACTGTTGAACGCACTGTTTCTTTTAAAGAAGAAACAAGTATGCAAGGTAGCTGGCAAGCAGATATTCCCGATAGTGCCATAGCTTTTTCTTTTGCTTATTTTTTACAGCAACGGGCCGAAGTTCCTGTAGGTATTATTTTAACAGCTTGGGGCAGTTCGTCATTAGAAGCTTGGATGCCTAGAGATCTCACCAGCGAACTCCCCTATTTTGCTACCATAATGAAAGAATTTGATAGCAACCCCCATCGTATCGGCTATATAGATAGTATCTTGTCTCAACCTAACCCATGGTCGAAAAAAGATGATGTATATTTGCGCCGCCAACCAAATATATTATTTAACGCCATGATGAAACCTATCGCTCCTTATACGGTAAGAGGATTAGTTTGGTATCAAGGCGAACGTAATACTCAAAGTATGGATGGTTTAGTCAGCACTCCTTGGTTCAAAAATAATTCAGGCATGTTGAAGTATAAAGAAGCATTGCAAGCATGGATAAAACGTTACCGCCAAGAATGGAACAACCAAGACATGAATTTCTTAGTTGTAATGTTACCCCGTTACCAAAAATTACTGGCCTCTAGTCCAACAACAGATGTTGAACACCCTAATGCACATTCATGGGCTTGGATGCGCGAGTCACAATTAGCCGCTGAAAGTTTAAAAAATGTGTCTGTGGTGAATACTATCGACCTTGGCAACCCAACCAATGTACATCCTAAAGACAAATTACCTATTGGCCAACGCCTTGCCAAATTAGCAGCTAGGGATACTTTACAACAAGATATTGAAGCTCAAGGCCCTGTATTAAAGAACACGCGTGTGTCTGCTGGCAAGATAACCGTTAATTTTACTCATAGCCATGGTTTAACGACTACCAATGGCGAAGATCCTAGTGAATTTTGGCTTGCCAACGACGATCAAAATTGGCTTAGAGCAAAAGCAAAAATTATCGGTAATGCTGTGGAGCTGAGCAGTGACGAAATTAGCAAACCACTTTACGTGCGTTATGCATTTTCTGGTGCTCCTAATGTAAATCTAATTAACAGTGCCGGTTTACCTGCTCAGCCATTTCGTACTGACAGCTTTAAACCCTAAGCGAATTTTTATATTTACGATGAACAATAGTTAAAACATGGACCCATATAAATTATGAACCTTATATTTAAATATCTATTATGTATTTTTGTAAGCACTATATTATTCGCATGTTCCGAACAGCCAGCTGAACCAACAACAGAAGAACTGATTCTGTATGTTTCTCCTAATGGCTCAGATTCTGCCAAAGGAGCTATAGATTCTCCTTTTGCCACACTTCCTCAAGCTGTTGCACAAAGTAGAAAATTTCGACAGTCTGGTTATTCAAAACCCATCACTATTTACCTTAGAGCAGGCACTCACCAGCTTACTGAAACCTTAGTCCTAGGTTTACAAGATGGTAGAGAAACAGCATTAATACAGCAATCAAATACACAGTATGGGGCAGGAACCACTGCTAACACTGCACATTTGACTATCGCCGCTTACCCTGGCGAGACACCTGTTGTGAGTGGAGCGGCCTCCATCAAAGGTTGGAAATTAGCTGCAGCGGATTTAACTGACTTACCCGACAACGCCAAAGGTAAGGTATGGGTAGCAGATATACCAGCAGGTGTTGACAGCTTTAATACCTTATACAACTCCAAAGGCATGTTAAAACGTGCTCGTGGTCAAGGTTTTTTACCCAGTAAACCGGGTGATAAAAAAACACTTCATTTTCCCAAAGGAGCTTTAAAAAATTGGTCAAACGTCAAGGATGTCGAAATTAATATCAGACCGTCCAAAGCGTGGATGATCAATATGTTGCCCCTTGAAAGTGTTGATGAAGAGTCTGGTATCGCCAAAACCAGTGTATCCGCTACCTATAACATGAGCAAATTACCGCCCTGGGTGCATGGTACTGAATTCGCCACAGTGTGGCTTGAAAATGCCCTTGAAAAGTTAGATGAGCCGGGAGAATGGGTAGTTAATACCCTGACGGGTAAAATTTACCTTTGGCCAAGTGATCCAGACCAAAGTGGCCAACCACAACAAATTGTAGCACCAACTACCAGCGAACTTATTCGGGTTGAAGGTCAAATTAATTACGATCAACAAACAGATAAACCTGTACGGGGAATTGCGATTTCAGGTCTAACCTTTAGTCATGCTGATCGTTGGGCATGGAAAGATGAAGAGCAGCGCCTTGGCTGGGGATTACAGCATGATTGGGATATGTTTGACCGACCAACTGCCATGTTACGTTTTCGTGGCGCTGAAGACTGTGAAGTCAGTAACAATACCTTTATCCATTCTGGTGGCAGCGGTATTCGCTTTGACTTACACGCACAACGTAATAAAGTCATCAATAATGACTTATCATATTTAGGCGAGGCAGGAATCTTGTTAGCGGGTTACGGGGCCGGTACTAAAGATGTGAATCATCATAATGAAATTATCGATAACCATATTCATCACTTTAGCCAAATCACTTGGCATTCACCTGGCATTTGGGCTTGGCAGAGTGGCCATAATCGTATCGCTCATAATTATGTACATCACAGTGGTTATGCCGCTATTTTGGTGACAAACCGTATAGAACCCGATCGTTCAATTGATGGTGAAGGCGGTAGAACCCTTCGTCGCAATGAAATCCCACAAAGTATTGTGGACTCTACTAAAGAAACCTATGAAAGTTGGAAAGTCAGAGAACAATTTAATCACTCAAGACACAATCTACTTGAATACAATGAGATTACTCACTCTGTACAGAAACTTTCAGATGGCAATGCCATTTATATCTCTGGAGCCGGAACAGGCAACATTATTAGATACAACTATATCCATGACAACCTAGAGCATAGTTTTCCTGCAGCGATCCGTTGTGACGATGACCAGCACGAAACAACCATTCACGGCAATATTTTAGCTAACAATTATGGCTTCTCTGCCGGAATTGCCTCTAAAGGTGTCAACGACATCACAAACAACTTTATTGTCGGTTCGTTAACTGCTCCTAAATGGGGTTACATCAGCTTTGAATGGGTAAACGTCGCAAACTCTAAGGTTCATCATAATATTATTGTTGCTCATCCTGATGGCGGCAATGCCCATGGAGAAAGACCAATCGCACGTTCTGAAGACGGCGAACCATTATTAGTAGAAACTGATATGGAAGCTAACCTTTATTACCACGCCAGCAATCCTAATTGGGTAGACCAACATCTACTCAAATTAAGAGCGGTTGGTAAAGAGCAAAGTAGTGTTTTTGCCGACCCCATGTTTATTGATGCTGCCAATGGTGACTTTGGTTTTAAAGAAGGTAGCCCAGCCATTACTTTAGGTATAGAAGCCTTAGATGTATCTAAAATGGGGCGTTTAACCAGGGCACTATAAGCTAAATATTGAGAAAATTGACCATGAATGATTAAGTATATGCTTTGCCCTTCAGTATTAAATTTTTAGTTAAATATATGGAATAAGAATGAAAATATCCGCAAGAAAACTATTGTTAAACAACTTACCTCTTCTTTGCTCATTAGTTGCATTATCGACTTCAGTCTTGGCAGAAACTAATAAGCCTAATATTGTGTATATTTTAGCAGATGACATGGGGCATGGAGATATTCAAGCCATAGCTCCCAAGGGAAAAATACCAAGCCCAAATCTAGATCGTATTGCAGCAGAAGGCATGGCATTTACTCAAGCCTATTCTGGCTCTTCTATTTGTACCCCGACACGATACGGAATTATGACCGGTCGATATCCTTGGCGAGAAAAAGTAGGACTAGCAGCTAATTACGGCTCTCGGATCATGCCTGAAGGTCAAGAAACCGTTGCCACATTTTTGCGTAGTCAAGGTTACAAGACTCTAATGGTAGGTAAATGGCACCTTGGAACTAGTTGGACCATGAAAGATGGCTCAGTTATGGAGTCCAGAAAAAGCCTAGACCAGTCACCATCACTTACAGAAGATCAAAATATCGATTTTAGCGCCCCCTTTTATGGTGGCCCCACAGACCATGGCTTTGATTCTTGGTTTGGTATTTCAGGTAGCTTAGACTTTGCCCCTTATATTTATCTTGTAAATAATAAAGCAACAAAAATACCTTCAGAACACCTTAAAGGTAAAAATCGTTTTGGAAATCGCTCAGGTTTTGCGGATCCAGATCTTGATCCCTCTGAACTACTGGGAGAATTCACCCAACGCTCAGTCGCATTAATAGAAAAACAAAAGAAAGATGAACCTTTCTTTTTATATATGCCACTTACCGCCCCCCATACTCCAATAGTGCCTTCTAAAGCATTTAAAGGACTAAGTAAATTAGGTCCTAATGCCGATTTTCGGATGGAAGTTGACTGGACTGTTGGGCAAGTATTAGACGCATTAGACAGAACCGGACTATCAGACAATACTCTGGTGATTTTTACTGCAGATAACGGTTCTTATCCAGGTGCAACAACCGAACTTAAAGAAGTGGGGCACGACACACACGACGGGCGACGTGGTGAAAAAGCCACGCTGTTTGAAGGTGGGCATAGAGTGCCATTTTTAGTCAAATGGCCAGCAGGGATTAAAGGTAAATTAAATCGTAGAGCAGACGAGAATATTACCCTAGAAGATTTTATTGCTACAACAGCTGATATTTTAGACCAACCTACCCCAACTTATGCGGTAGATAGCGTGAGTTTTCTACCTCAGTTACAAGACCAAAAAGCAACGGTTGAGCAACGAGATGTTATTATCAGTAGTTTGAGTAATACTTTAATTGCTCGACATGGTGAGTGGAAGCTTACCTATAAATCGTTAGCTGAAATAGCAGAAATTCGCCAGCGCAACCCGAATATGAAAAAACTAAGAGCTGGGTTTTACACCCCTAAGAAAAACGAACCTTGGTATAAACATGTGGCGCTTTTCAATTTGTTAGAAGATCAAGGCGAGACAGTTAATGTGGCACAACAACACCCTGAGGTAGTTGCCAAAATACATGCAGCTGTTCGCAAAGCTATAGCTGAGCAACGCACTAACAAAGGCGTAGCAAACCCTAAAGTAAACTGGAGCGTAAATCATGGTATTACGGCAGATCAGCAACGTCGCTTAAAAATATTAGATAGTTTGCTAACGAAAACTCATAAGATTTAAACCTGTAGCATAAATCTCTAAAACAAAGCCCAGCTTATATTAGTTAGCATAAGCTGGGCCTTTATATTTTATAAAATTACGCTATAAATAAAACTCCATTTATAATAATCATGCCCTATTTATAATAAAAAAATACCCTTTCGTTTCTCTACTCACTAGGCGGATTCCAAGACGATTCAGGTGAAATTGCTCGGTCTAACATCGCAAGTTCAATTTTTTTGACTATCTCAGGGTATTGCTTAGCAACATTATGTTTCTCAAAAGGATCGTTACTCAGATTATAAAGTTCAATTGGGTTGTTTGGATTTGTATTAACATTCAAACGAATTCCTTTCCACTGCCCCATTCGCACAGCCTGTAGACCTTGTTGTTTCCAAAACTCCCAATATAAATGGTGATGCTTTGGCTGGGGTTGCTGTAATAATGTCGGCAAAAATGAAATGCCATTAGTGTCGGCGTTAGGTTTTGCATCAATGATATCGCCGAAAGTAGCCATTAAATCCCATTGTGCTGAAATATGCTCAGTTGTGGAATTAGCTTTAATTTTGTTGGGCCATTTTACAAGTAAAGGGGCTCGAATAGCGCCTTCATATAAATCTCGTTTATAACCTCTTAAACCGCCATTGGATCCAAAGAAATTGTTATATGCTTTGTTTTGCTCAGCGCCATTGTCACTGGAAAACATCACTATAGTATTTTGGTCTAGGTTTAACCTTTCAAGTTCCGCAAGTATCATCCCAACATGTTTATCAATATGGGTCACCATAGCTGCATAAGCCGCTTTTGGGTATTGATGAGGCGTAGGCTTTCCCTTCAAGTTTCCATCCTCTTCAAATAGACCTTTATATTGTTGCAAGCTTTCTTCTATAGGTTGTAAAGCTGTATGGGGAAGAGTTAATGGATAATATAAGAAGAATTTATCGTTTTTATGCTGCTTCATAAACTGCATTGCATCTTCTAGCATGAGGTCAGGAACATAATCATTCCCAAGATAACTCTTATAATCCAGTGAGGGATTTTTTCCTAACCCGTGCACTTTAACCTTGTTGTTAAGCTCGACTTCATTGCCAAAACGATAGATATAATCAGGAAAATAGTTATGGGCATGCCTATGATCTAGATAGCCTGAAAACGCATCAAAGCCTTGTTTAGCAGGATGACCAGTTGAGTTTATTCCACCCAGTCCCCATTTTCCGAAAATACCGGTTTTGTAGCCTTGTTCTTGAAACATATGAGCAATGGTACGCGAGCCCGTTGGCAAGGGATAATTGCCTCGCTGACGATTTTCCCCCAGGGTTTTATTTCCGCGAACTGTGCTGTATCCAGTATGTTTTCCTTCCATTATGGTGGAACGAGTCGGTGCGCAAACTGTAGAGCCTGAATAGTGTTGCGTAAATTTAAGACCTTGTTTAGCGAGTTTATCAAGATTAGGTGTATGGATTTTTGTTTGGCCATAGGCACCGATTTCACCATAGCCTAAGTCATCCGCTAAAATATAAATAATATTAGGCTTACTGGTGTTGTCATGTCGAACATGTTTACTAAGTATGCTTTTATTATCGAGGTTATTGGTTTGACACCCCGTCAGTAAAATCAACAAACTTATATAAAAAACACCGGATTTGCATAAATTTTGAAACATTATTATTACCTACTACCTATTAAGTTTTAAGTTAAAAAACAGCAACTGCTGCATATTTAACGATTAATATTAATGACTCGGCTTCCTGTGATAACGGGTAATTCAGCTAGATACAAATTATTCCCTATGGATTTAAATATCGCTCCTTGCATTTTGGGTGCTCCTTTTTCACTCCATATCATCAACGGACCCGACTCTTCTAAGGTAAAGCTAATATTGTTAGCTGCAACTGATTGTATTGTAACTGCTGCCGCAGGAAGGTATTTGTCAGTACGACCGATAACCGCCCACCCTTCTTTTTTGGGATAAAGTAAGAATAACTTAGCGTCAAAATTAGCGATTTGGGTCGAAAATTCTTTATCTAAATCCACCACAGTTTTGGTTTGATGATCATAAACTAACACCCCTTCTTTGGGAGCTGACCATGGTCCATTATTAGGCTGAAGTAGTTCACCAGCATGACCGTAGTCTTTCATAGTAAATCCACTGCTGAGGCTTTTGCCACTTTGTGTAAAATTAAACAAAGCAATGGCAGCTACACCATCTTGCATGGGCGCAACTACGCGAAACACTTGCTCATCACGAAAGGGGTGAATGAAGAAACTTTCAGGTAACAGGGTGGCAGGTGCAGCGGTTCGTAATAGTTTTCCATCTTCATAAGCAAAAGGGTAAAGTACTTCAGGTATAACCTTTGATGGTTCATCTGAAATATACACAGGCCCACCAGAAATCGCTCGAGCAATAGCCATTGAATTAACATCACGTTTGTCATGGGTGTGGAACATATCTAGATCCCCCCAAACGGTTTGCCCCATCCATAAATGATTAGCGAAACTTTGATAGGTATTGGACTTATTCTTATTCTTGTCAGTTTGATTGTAATCTGGACTTGAACGAGTAAGTGCACTGTGTTTTGTTTGCAGTGAATTAATATTCGGCTGTGCGATACAGTTTAAAAGAGGAATACCCATATTGTGAGTAGCATTTTCAAGGGCTTCGCTGTTGTAACGCATTGTAGCAACAGGATCTGGAGTGCCTTTATAATTGTCGAAAGTACGGGTGTGAAAATCAACTTTTACAAAATCAAAACCATTATTTTTAGTATTTGAGATCATCTTATCATAAAAAGCTTTTGCACCTTGTGGCGTGCCATTGGGTAACACAGTACCTTTGCGCTTGGTATTTTCCAAGAATGGTTTTATATCACTCATGGTATGTTCCTCAGAAACGCCAGTCATATAGCCGCCAAAATTTCTCCAAATACCCACCCATTTTATTTTCTTATCCTTCTTCAAATCCATAATGGGTTGCCAACCATGGGGGAATTTCTTTTTATCCACATCGAAACTCAACAGTTTGCCACCTTTGGCGTCCAAGTAGCCGTCGTCGACCATCACCCAGCGTATTGGAGCATCACTTTTTTCCAAAGTATGAAATGCATCAGAGATGACTTTTTCAGAAATGTTTTTCTTATAATGTTCCCAAGAGCACCAACCCAGATAACCATATGGTTCTTCCGGAAACCTTTTGTTGGCACGGGGCTGAGCAGCCACAAAGCCAGAATCAAACACTTGTTGCCAAACTGTTTCAGTTGCCTCGTATGGCGAGTTAGCAACCGCCCAAATCACTAGCGGTATTTTTCCTGAAACAGGATTGGTCCCAAAATTACCTGTTTTCAACCATAATTTTTCATTCTCAACAAAAAACTGGCCATAGACTTTTTCTGATGCCATAGGCAATAAGGCAAGATAACGGCCATTCTGTAATTCAAACAGTATGAATTGCCCTTGTTGTACATTGTTATGGTCTTTTCGTGTTACGGGTGGTTGATAGGCTTGTAATTCAGCAATGGATGTAAAGGCAACGGCTTCAACTCTATTACCTCGGGCAATACTACCTCTGGCCCCAATTTCCGAAAAAGGGCGATAATAAGCCCCCTGTTTAAACGCAGGCAGTTGCACCTCACGCACAAGTAACATTCCGGACTTATCGGGTTTGACCATTTCTAGATTTTCGACGATAAAACCTTTACTTTGATCAGTTATAACAATTGGCTTAGCCATTAAAACAGCACTATAAAAGGCCGCGATAAAGATAAATATTGTAATTAATTTCATGTGTTTACTTTCCAACTTCTATGTGAATTGTCTGTGAAAACACCTAACTAGTGCGTTTTATTGAGCCATTGATCCAATTGTGCTTCCAACTCTTTAACTTTATTGGGGTACAGCTTGGCGACATTAGTTTGTTCACCAATATCGGATAAAAGATTATACAGCTCAGTGGGCTCATCACTTTGGAAACGGATTAGTTTCCATTCTTTACTCAAAATGGCATCTGAAGGTTGATGACCACTGCCATGTACATGTGGATAAGTCCAAGCTAAAACACGATCCTCGTCAGAGTGAATTTTTCCCTCTAGAAGGGGTTTTAATGACTTTCCGTCAAGATGCTGCTTAGGTTTTAGTGGTAATCCAGCCAGGTCTAACAATGTTGGATACATGTCCATAGTGATTATTGGGTTGTTACTGGTAAAAGGTTGGATCTTGTCTTGCCAAGCGATAATTGTAGGAATGCGGATGCCACCTTCATAAGTCCAAGCTTTGCCAGAGCGCAATGGCGCATTACTAGTGGGTGTGTCCATACGTTTACGATGGGCAAGCCCACCATTGTCTGAGGTAAACACAATAATAGTATTTTTATATAGCCCTTTATTTTTCAGATGTGTAATAACTCGCCCGACATTAGTATCTAAGTTTTCCATCATGCCAGCATAGGCAGGATCTGACTGTTGGGTTTGTGCCAATGTATGGTATTTTTCTTCTATTAAAGCAGGTTTTTTGTCGCCATAGATTGCCCGTTTTTTGGCGGTGTATTTTTCGATTAAAGATTGAGGCGCTTGTATAGGCGTATGAACAGCGTAGTGCGCAAGCGTAAGAAAGAAAGGACGCTCACTTTGATTATCAATAAATTCTATCGCTTTGTCGGTAAGCGCATCAGTGAGGTAATCTCCATTTTTATAATTTTCCAAATCAGGCACATTGGAAGGGCGATTATCTTTGCCAAATGGATAGAAAAACGATGCCGGTTGTCCTGCACGGTTAACAGCTTTGGTGTATTCAAAACCTTGATATTGTGGTTGCACATTATCTGTTTTTCCTAAGTGCCACTTCCCTATGTAACCAGTGTAATAACCCGCATTTTGAAAAGCCTCACCAATAGTTTCTTCTGATAAAGGTAAGTGGGTAGTTTCTTTTGGTGAAATCCATTGAGTGATACCCACGCGTTGTGGGGCTTTACCTGTCATCAATGCTGCGCGGGTAGGTGAACACACCGGATTAGCAGAATAGGAATGTTTGAAATTAACCCCACTTACTGCCAACGCATCAATATTTGGTGTTTCATGAAAAGAAGAACCGTTGATACCAATATCAGTCCACCCTAAATCATCAATAAAGAAGATAAGCACATTAGGAGGCGTTTGTTGCGCCGCCATTAAACTTGTGTTCAAGGTAAATGCAGCTAATAACAGGCAATAGCAAAATAGTTTTTTCATAAGAATTCTCTTAATTTAGTTCTGAATAAAATGTATAAGAATATTTTCAACTGTCTTTATCACAGTTTATGAATATCTCGGCTGCAACAGGCTGAGTTTTCATAAGTTAACGAAGATTTTCATATAGGAAACATACGTCCCTAGCGAAACTAAAAAGACAAAAAAACTTATTATTGTCTTTTTTTTTTTTACTACATGATTGGGGTAAGCCAGATCGCTTGGCCGCCACCAGGGGCAAGCTTCATCTTAAGAGAATCCCCTTTTTTTACCTGAATAGTAGCAACGTCATAGGCTTCACGATTCGTTATATAATGACTATCTGTTGCGTCTGCGTATATTTTGGCTTGGTAAGTTTTATCTGGAGTAAGAAAGTCCAACTCAAGTGGTAACGTGCCACCGGCTTCATTAATTGCAGCGCCAATAAACCAATCTTCACCACTTCTTCTTGCTGTGATTATATGTTGGCTAATATCACTAGAAATGACTTTAGATTCATCCCAAGTAGCCGGCATTTTATTCAAGAACTCGAACAAATCTTTTTTACGTAAATACTCTTCTGGCGCGTCTGGAAAAATAATTAAACCTGAGAAAATAATCAACGAACGTGCAACTTCACTGGCTACAGTTGAATTAACATCAGCTCTGACATAATTTCGGCTTTGTTTTAAACCATTCAATTTAAAGAAACCGTTAGACATATCTAAAGGTCCTGCTAATGCATTCACATGTGCCATTTCCACAAAACCACTTGGTGTATAGGTTTCTTTTCCATCGGCTTGGGCATGAACCGCTTCACGGGTTACCCAATTTGGCCAGGTTCTTCGCATGCCGCTAGGCACAATGGGTTTATCATGAAAATTAATTAGTAGTTGGTGCTTAGCAGCTAACTCAACAATATTCAGGGTTTTTAAAACTTTTTCTTTACCGTTTAATTTCATAAAACCATATTTAACACCGGCAGCTCCCCAACTCGCCCAGGTTTCAAAAAGCTTATCTAAATCATTATTTTTACTGGCTTTATCATTGAGGTATAAAATAAAACCGATACCTTTTTCATTTGCTTGTTTGATTAAGGCTTTGATATTTAAACCATCAATTTCAGTAAATGGATCAGATTCAACGTCATGCTCAGGACCGTACCAGTTTGCATCTATCATTACATATTGCATATTATGTTCAGCGGCAAAATTTATCATACGACTAAGGGATTCATTATCTAACCCATAAGTATGCTCACCGTACTGTTCACCTCGTACGCGCCAATCCCAGAACGATTTTCCGGTATTAATCCAAGAAGTATCTTTGATTTGAGATTCAGGTGACAAATTGAGCAAAACTTGAGATGTGATGAGTTCGCCAGCAGTATCTGCAATTTGAATCACACGCCACGCAGTAGATGAAGGAGGGTTACTCATTACAATAGGTTCACTGACTACCGCCAATTGTGCGCTTCCCGCTACAGTTTCAAGTTGCATCATAGCCGTTTCAAAGCGACTCGCTTCTTGAATGGCTAATGCCGGTAAGTTTCCACTGGTTAAAGTCGTGGGTATTGCTAGTATTTCAGTGTTACTTTTTAAAATACTTTTTATTTTTTTTGTTGGCTTCATGCCGTTATAGCTCCACGAAGAGGCATCTTCTGCAAGCTTAAATTGGGTATCTTCTAGTAAAACTCTATTAGTAGACTTTTTAGGGCTGTCAAAAACATGCCTTAGGGCAACAGCATCATTAAAGATACGAAACTCTAGAGTACTAATAACCTCCTGAGTTTCTTTATTAATAAGCTTAAAACTTGCGGCATTATACTGGTTACGAGACTCCTTAAATTGCCCCCAAGGTAAAGACCAAGTTTCGTCAATTTTTTGTTCTGATATTAAAACCAAATCATGCTCTGCTTGCTGTTCTCCTTGCTGTATTTTTTGTGGCAGCATATTGACATTGGATGGTAAAAGTATCGCTTGACCATAAAAACTAACCGTATATTGCGGAGATGCACCTGTATCCCAAGAAACGACAAGGTTAATCCTCTTGTCTGGAGATGTAGCAAAGTAGCTTTCTTCCCTTGATTGCGTGCTTGATCTTGATTGTTTACTGAACCCTGAATCATCTGCAGAAATGGCATGAACAACATTTACTTGGCTATACGCTACTTGTGCAATGAAACAAGTAAATACGCTAACTGAAATACATTTTTTTATAATATTCAAAGTATCATCTCTACTTAAATTTCCATTTATTGTGTGTGTTAGCTAGCTAAAGCAACGTAAGGTAAACGTTTACCCTAAATAATTAAAAGATTTAACACTCCGTCATTACATAACGATTTAAACGATATCGAACTCAAGTAACTAACTTAACGAATATATACATATATTTACGCTTCATTAGTTGCAATATTTAGAGTTAAATTATTTGGTGCAAATCGCATATACTAACTAATAGATTATATATAAAACATCGTGATTAATGTAAAGTTTTTGTAAACATACGATCCATAGCCAAGTGGCGGCAAAATTTTACAACAGAAAATTAATGCCTATTTAACGACTAAGAGGTTGCGTTAATCAATCTCTATCATTGCCTGAATAAGCCTACTTTTTCACCACCACTTTACTGGGTTTATAGATAGTGACAGCCACATCATTTTTGCCAGTTTTACCGGGGGCTGTGTAACCATTATTCACAGCTTGTTCTAATTGCTTTTTAAGTTGCGCCACTATTTGTGGTTTTTGATTGTACAAATTAGTAGTTTCAGCGCGGTCTGTTTTCATGTTGTACAACTGCATTTCAGGCTTGTTGTCACCTCCAACACTCCAGCCACATGAACCTTTACAAGTTGCTAATTTCCAATCTCCCACTCGGACAGCTAAGTGACCTGATATTGAGGAAAAAATAGCAACGGGCTGAGTTTCTTCGTTAGAACCTTGTAGCGCAGGCAAAATTGAAAAGCTGTCGACTGCAGCATTTTTTGGCAAGGTGACATTTAATATATCTGCACTAGTGGCCAGTAAACTATTATGCACTACCGTCTTATCATAAGTGGTTCCAGCTTTAACCTGACCAGGCCAACGCACAATATAAGGTACTCTATGCCCTCCTTCCCATATATCGGCTTTATGCCCTCGTAAGTCGGCACTGGGATTATGACCAACAGCCAGTAACTGCTCTATTCTCGCTCCAGGCGATGTACCATTGTCTGTGGTAAATATAACCAGCGTATTGTCTGTCAGTTTGGCTTTATCTAAAGCATTTAAAATTCGCTGAACAGAATTGTCCGTTTCCATCACAAAGTCGCCATGTAAATTGATACCACTTTTACCAATCCAATTTTTACTGGGTACTACTGGACTATGGGGCGCGCTTAATGGCACGTATAAGAAAAACGGAGTGGTTTTTCGTGCCGGATCAGACACATAATTAACCGCTTTTTCGGTAATACGGTTTAACATTTCATCGGTATTTTCTAAGTTATAAGTCACGCGGTCTTGTTCGATCCAAGTGCCCATTTGCCTTGCGTGATGAAACCCTCAGTACTTATCAAAGCCACGTTCAATGGGACCACCTATTATTTGGGTGCCAACAGGCACTGCATCGTTATGCTTACCGCGACTTTTATCTATTTCAGTGCCTTTAGGTAATATATATTTAAAGCCAAGATGCCATTTCCCTGTCATGGCAGTGTCGTAACCTTGAGACTTTAGAAATTGTGCCACTGTTAAGGTTGCTGCGTCGATTAAAGGCTCATCTCCGACACTTATGCTGCCATCTGGTAATTTGCTAGATTTAGAACCCAAAACCCCCTTTTGTAAACGAGTTCGCCACGGATAACGCCCAGTCATTACCCCATATCGTGTTGGGGTGCATACAGCCGAAGCACTATGAGCGTCGGTAAACATCATGCCTTCTTGTGCCAAACGATCAATGGCCGGTGTATTAATTTTACTGTTCGGATTAAATGCAGATACGTCACCATATCCCTGATCGTCACTCATTATGAATATAATATTTGGCTTGTTTTCATCTGCATGAACTGCAGTAGGAGATAATATAAAACTAGATAAGAGTATGAAATTGGAAATACTTTTTAAAAACATTATTCGATTCCATTAATTTCGTATTTTAAAGTAATGATAATTGCCCTATAAACGGTCAGTAGTAGAAAGTTATAGGGCAGGTTTAAGGGATATTAATAATTAAGTGTCGCACCTTTCATGGGGGGATTTTTTTCGTTTTCCCACCATTCATTTGGTCCTTCTTTTTTGATGTTTTCCCAAGTGGCAATTAGTTTGGCTTTCATGACTTCGAATTTTTCAGGCATAGCCTTAGCAAGGTCATTCTTTTCTTGCCAATCTTTTTGAACATCAAACAACATAAATTTTGTCAAGGTATCGTTAGCCACAATTTTCCAATCTCCAACTCGCACCGCAACTCGATCTTCGGCAGAAGATACATGTGTTCGCCAAAATAATGGAGTGGTACGCTTAAGCTCTTTACCCTCCAATGCAGGTAAAAAGTTAACACCATCAATGGTGCGATCTTTGGGTGTGTTAATACTTGCTGCAGCCAATACCGTTGTAAAAATGTCAGAGCCTATAATAGGTGTATCACTTTCTGTACCCGCTTTAATATGACCAGGCCAGCGAACAATAAATGGCACTCTGATACCGCCTTCAAAGTCTGCGCGTTTACCACCTCTCAATCCCCCTGTGGTGCCGCCTTCACTTTTTACTGGGCCATTATCAGAAGTAAATATAATCAAGGTATTATCCCTAAGCCCTTCTTTATCGAGTGTTTTCATCAACTCGCCTAAGGCAAAATCCATTTGACTTATGTTGCCAAAATATTTCTTATTTTTAGCACTTTCATTTGGATAAAGTTCTGAAAATTTAATATCAGTCGCAATTGGCTTATGTGGTTCATGAAACCAAACCGACATAATAAATCGCTTAGATTTATCTCGGCCTTGTTCTATCCATTTAATTGCCTCATCAGCAACTAATGGTGCCGAGTATCCTTTAAGTTCGCCCACGGCTTTATTATTACGTATAAAATTATCAGGATTTTTGTGACTTGGACTGGCATTATTTTGCGTGGCAAACCAGTAATCAAAACCATGATCATTTGGCTGAGGGTATTCCGCATTATGAAATTGCTGTCTAGATAATAAATGCCATTTCCCAAAATGACCGGTTGTATAACCTGCTGCTTTGAATAATTTTGGATAGGCTATTTCACTGCTGCGTAAATGGGCTGAATGATTACCCGAAAGATGACGCCAAACTCCGTTACGATAGGGTGTTCTACCTGTGAGAATGGCTGAGCGAGAGGGTGAACAAACCCCAGCTGCTGAGTATCCTTGGGTAAACTTCACTCCTTGAGAGGCAAGTTTATCTAAGTTGGGGCTTTTAATGGTTTTATGCCCATAAGTCGCTGAATCTCCCCAGCCCATGTCATCTGCCATCACCACTATGATATTTGGCTGTGATGTGGCGGGTTGCGCAGCCGAACTAATGAAGTGGCATGCGCACAACACAATACCTGCTAGAGTCATTTTTTTCATATTCATTTACCTAATATTATTGTAGAGCTACATATAAAATAAGGGTCACCCTTAATCCAGCCAGCTACTGTTATTTCTATCTTCAGACTAAATACCAACGTCACCATTTAAAATTAAATCAACGAGGTTATAAGAATGATTTAAGTCACATGTAAAATAAATAATAATTTATATTTAAAACATCATTCTATATTGAAAACAAAAAAGATGACATAAAAAGCGATAATTTAAATATTATTTAACAAAGGACTTATTGACGACTGTAATAAGCGGTTGAACAGGTTTAAATAATTTTTAATTTCATTACATGTCGAAATTTTATATATTACACTTTCAATCATATATAAAACAATTAAAGCCTAGGGGACGTCGAAGTCAATGATGAAAAAATTTTACGCAAGATCCTTATTCGTGCTAACTATGGGCGCTTTGATTTGTGGTTGTGCCACAACCGCTAATATAGCAATTGATAATATAGATACTTGGCCTCAGGCAGCAGGGCCCAATCATTCATGGACAGCAGAAGGACCGCCTGCCGCTACCAAGTGGAGTGTTAGCCGTGATCAAAATATTTTATGGCGTACTTCACTGCCAAACGGCGGACAAAGTGGTATTACAGTATGGAAAGATCGACTGTTTTTGACCACATTTACCAAGGATGCTGGTGATGAAAAACTAATGAGTGCTGAAATAGAAGGCCACTGCGTGGATGCTAAAACAGGTAAAATCCTCTGGTCGGTACCTCTTCCGGGCTCAGTTAAAAGCCCGATGCTTTATGCTTATTCTGACTCAACTACCCCTACGCCTGTCACCGATGGTAACCTAGTTGTTTTCACTAATGCCAGTGGTGCCATGGCCGCTTTTGATTTTGAAGGCAAAGAAATTTGGAGTCGTCAATGGACTCCATGGGATCGCCCCGCTTATCCATTCAATAAACAGCATGAGCCTATTTTGTATAATGGTGTAGTGGTAAATGTTGAGCCTAGAGATGGCAACCCTGAAGAAGTATTTGGCTGGAACTATCTCCGTGGCATTGATATAAAAACAGGTAAAACTTTATGGCAAGCCGAAGACGGCACGACCACCTATACCACGTCAGTATTCGGTTTTGCACCAGACGGGCGCCCCGCTATTTTAACTGGACGGGGTGGGCATCATGGCGTACCAGAAAGGCCAATTGGCTTAAGTTTAGTTAGTCTTGCAGCAGGGGAAGAAGGCAAAACCATTTGGCGCTTTGAACCCAGAACAGGCGAGGATGGTAAACAATTACCCGAGGGCAAAGAGTTAGCTAATACCCATGCTTGGCAAGTACTTTGGGTGTTACATTGGAACAAACAACATGCCTATATGTTCAACCTAAACCCCACTGAGTCACATGTAGTTATCGACGCTACAAACGGAGAGATGTTGGCGAAAACATCTATGATTAACAATGTCGACTATCGCCCTTGGGACCCAATTACCAAGTCCCATAAGCTCTACAAAAACGTTAATATCCGCGATATAAAAGATTGGTCACCTCGGGTGAATGCAGGGCCAGACAATTTTATTAATGTTTATCCTGCTTGGCACAGCAACATAGTAGCAGCTGGTTATCATTATTTTCTTACCACCACGGCACATATGCGTAATCGCCGTGCACAGCCAAATGGCAAAGCGGGACCATCCCACTCCATGGCTCGTGTACATATCGAATCTGGTAAAACAGAATATTTAGAGTTGCCTGTCACTGTGATCCGCAAGCCAGATCAAGCAGATGAGTTTGTTTATGGAGTTGAAGTTAAAACCAGTACGCTTAACAGCCATGGACGAGATGTGGCTGGTAATGCTAGGTCTAAATCTGATGGTGCAAACTTTCCGGTTTTTTGGGGGAGTCCTACCAACATTAACGGCGTGTTGTATTTTCATACCATGCTTGGTATTACCTATGCAATTGACGCCGATGCGCCTGTATTAGATACATCAGCCTTATTAAGTGTGAATGATCTAGGACCTTCAGGTGAAACATGGAGTTTAAATTCTATTAGTTACGCTGATGGCAAAATTTATCATCGCAGTTTAAAAGAGCTAGTTGCTATTGGAGCAACGCCGTAATGCTTCAACAGGTTTGCTAATTCTTATTAATAACGAAACGTCGCCTCTTTCATTGACGGTTGCGTTTCGTTTTCCCAGCTAATTCTACTATCTTAAGTATTCATCAACTTTGGCAATAAAATTTTCATAACTCTTTTGGGTTTTTTCCATCAATGAGCTGATTTCCACTGCGTTTTCTTGTTTAGCCTGTTTTTCTACTTCAGTCAGAAGTTTATGTAACTCTGTAGCGCCAATATCTCCAGCAGAGCCCTTCAATGCATGGCTTTTTTTGCCTATTTTATCGAAATCCATATTTGTAACATACTTACTAAGTGATTCCATTTGAGCTGAAGATTTCTCATGAAATATAAGACAAATTTGTTTAAATAAATCTACATTATTCATTAGACGAACTAATGCGCTTTTTATGTCCCATACCTTAGGATCATACGCACTATCTTTGTTTATTTGCTCAACTTCCACAATCTTGTCTTCGCTGTTTTGGGAGACAGCAGCTGCTTGATAAATGGATAAGGTCCATTTAATAACTATGGTAATTAATGTCTCCATATGAATAGGTTTAGTTATATAATCGCTCATACCTGCATTCATACATTTTTTTCTTTCACCTAACATAGCGTTTGCCGTCATCGCAATTATGGGTATCTTTTTATATCTCGTTCCTGCCAAACCAGCCCTAATTTTTTCGCTAGTTTGATAACCATCTAAAATTGGCATTTGGCAGTCCATCAAAATACAATGAAATTCTATCCCCTCATTGCTTTTATTAAACAAAACTTCTAAAGCTTGTTTACCATTTCTTGCCCTAAATATATTGACAGGTAACTCTGATAATATACCACTTGCTACTTCTATATTAATTTCGTTGTCGTCGACTATTAATATGTTGGCACCTGTAATTTTATTTTTGTCGCCAGCAGTGTAAATAAGCGCAGATTCTACTTTGCTATTTACTAAGGGAAGAGTGGCACTCGTTTGCTCTTTGTGGACTACACATTTTTTAACAAATTCAGAGACTAAAATTGGTTTATTTAAAGGGACTACTTTGAAATGTTGCATCAAGGGAATAGGTTCGCCACTATTGAGTAAAACAGCAACTAAAGGTGCTTTTTTATTAACCTCAACCATCTTATGCCAGTTAGTGTCCAAAATAGTCAAGTAAGGAGAGTGTAAATCAATTAGCAGTAAATCTATTTGCTCACTTGGCGTACTTTTTTTATCTAAAAGCCAAGCTTCAATCCCTCTAGTTTTTATACAGTTAGCGGCAAAACTTTCGAGCATTCTATAAAGACAAGGACTCAACTCTGTAGAAGGTGTTATTACTTCGCAAAATTTATCCTCGAGTAATTTTTCTGGTGACGATAATTTACTATCAATACTTGGAATTTCTATATAAAAATTAAAGCTACTGCCCTGATCTTTTATTGAATCAAAAGTAATATCACCATTTAATAAATTGGTTAACTGCCGACAAATTGATAAGCCTAAACCTGTGCCCCCATATTTTGCGGCCACTTCAGTATCTTCTTGGGAGAATGCTTGAAAAAGTTTGTTCTTATTCGATTCAGCAATACCAACACCTGTATCACACACAGAACAACATAAACGCAGATTATTATCATCCGTTAATTCGCTGTAAGCTTTAACTTTAATATAGCCCGTATCAGTAAACTTAATTGCATTATTGATAAGGTTAGTTAAAACTTGTGAAAACCTATGGGGATCACTAACTATAGAATGACAGCGAAGATCTGTGATATCTACAATAAATTCCAGACCTTTTTCTTGAGCCTTGACCGCTAAGCTACAGCTTAAGCTTTCAATTAACTTAATTGGGTTGAAGGCCTTAAAATCTAAATCTAATTTACCAGCTTCAATTTTAGATAAATCCAGTATATCGTTAATTAACACGGCTAATGAGTTAACACTTACTCCTGTCATTTCTAAATAACGCTTTTGATCTTCAGTCAGAGGATCTTTTTGAATCAAACTAAGCGTCCCCATAATACCATTTAGTGGGGTTCGCATTTCATGACTGATATTTGAAATGAAAGCATTTTTTACTGTACTTGCTTTTTGTAATTCTGCCGTGCGCTGAGCTACTTTTTTCTCTAATTCAGAGTTCGCGAGTTTAACTTTCTCTTCTGCTTGGCGTTCAATAGTTTGATCTCTGACGATAATAGCCACACCAGTAAAACCTTGGTTATCTCCTACAATTGCCGATAATGATAAACTTAAATATGTGTTGTGCTTATTCCCATCAAACTTTACCGAACTGACTTCCTGACGAGTATTATTTTCCGACAAATTTTGTATATATTCTTGAATATTAATGTCTTCAAATAAGGATAGGGTCATAAGTGATTTATCTAAGGCATAATGCTCTTGATATTTGAAAATAGCCTCTGCACCTTTATTCCAACTGGTAATGATGCAATCGGAAGTGACACTAATAATAGCATTTTTTGAGCCCTGAATAATGGCGGCTGACAATGCTCTAGCTTCAGCTAATTGATTATTACGACGCATACTACGAGACAAGATAACCAGTACAACTAGCAAAATAATAGTGATCGCTAGTAAGAATGCATAAACAATTTTTCGGCGTTCCATTGCCAAATCGGATATCACTTGGCTAGGAGCTAGGATTCGAATACGAACAAATCCTTCTTCAGTATTTCCAGCCACTCTGACTGTTTTTTGATAGGCATAAAACGATATATTTTGATTGTCACTCCTAACCATTTTTGTAAAATCTTCACTGATAATTTCTTTAGTCTGGTATGTGGTTTGCCATTTTAATTCTGGAGCAAGATCTCGGCTAAATTTCTCTTTTTCATTGGGAGTCACCAAATAGTATCCTTGGTTATCAGTCAGTACTAATTGGAATTGTTTATCTATCATTGTGGTCAAAGATTGTAGAACTAGCTGAGCATTAATATTTAATATTAAAAAACCAAAACGTTCGGCTGTTTCTGAAAAAACGGGTAGTGAAATACGCAAAGTCGGGCGATAAGGAAACTGAATTTTGCCAAATTCTCGATTCAGGGAAAACTGCGACATATACAGCTCTCCATCAGCAAGTTTGGTACTTTGAGTAAAGTAATCTCTATCTTTTTTACTTTGTAAGTTTACTAAGTCAACTGCACTAATTTGTCCACTAATACGGTCCACTCTAATCAGCTCATCACCTTGATTACCCGCGCTAATTATTCGAGCTTGATCATATTCTTGATTATTCTTAATAAAAGCAATAAAAATGGTTTCTAAGCGATGGGCCCATTGTTGATAAGTTGTACTATCTTTTGCATCAAGTCCATTATTCTGCGCTGCACGCACTAAACCTGAGACAGGGGGGGTTGAATGTAAAAAATGAATATCCTGACGGTATTCAGTTAAACGCTCTTGCATTTGAGCATTAATTTGTTCAGCTTGATCACTTAACTGTTTTTTAACTTGTTCTCTGATAGATATATTTAGGTTTGCTTCAAAAATTATTATAATTAGTAAAACTACAATTATTATCGGTATAACCGCATACGCAAGCATATACCGCTTTAACTTTGATGTTGAAAAGGATGAATTTAATAACGTTGTAAACATTAACCTACCCAAGCATAAGTTTAGTAAAAGAACTAAAACAAACTATTAAAATGCTTCTTATGTTATTTGTATATCCTAAGATTCATAATAATATCGATTTCTACCAAATTGTTTAGCTTTGTATAAAGCTTGATCGGCATAATCTAAAATATCTCTTTGAGTCAAATTTGAGTTAGGCAGTAATGTATATATTCCTACACTAATTGTGACTTTATTAAACGAAGATTCTTGATGGGGAATCCCTAACTTGGCTATGGATTCTAACAAAACTTTGGCCAGATATTTTGCGCCAGTTAGATCGGTTTCAGGTAAGAAGCACAAAAACTCTTCTCCGCCGAATCTTATAGCGATATCTGTTGGGCGTTTCACTATCTGCTTAATTGTTTTTGCCACTAATTTTAAACAATCGTCGCCTTGCAAGTGCCCATAAGTATCATTAAACCGCTTGAACCAATCAACATCGATCATTAATACACTCAAAGGGTTACCTGTTCGATTAGAGTATAAGATGCCTTTTTCCATGACATCATCTAATATATTTCGATTATTTAGACCTGTTAATCCATCGATGTACGACATATTGCGCAATAAATCGGCTTGTAGTTTGCTTGTTAAATGAGCTTTTACTCGATTTAATAAGGTGACACCATTAACTGGCTTGGAGACAAAATCCACACAACCAGCATTCCAACAGCTGATTTCTCCTTCTATGTCTAAAATAGAGGTGATAAAGACAACTGGAATGTGCTGGGTACCTGCATTGGCTTTTAATTGCCGGCAAGTTTCTAATCCTGAAATACCATCCATGACTACGTCGAGTAAAATTAAATCCGGCGGCGTTTTATTACAAAACTCTAACGCTTCTTCTCCAGAATGTGTGATGTGTGTCTGGTATTGGTCAGATAAAATATTATCGACCACCATAGAATTAATTGGATCATCATCAACAATTAAAATAACCGAAGAGGCTAATGATTCTGGTGATATAGACAAAAACTGATTCAAGTTAATCTGTCTTAAACAAAAGTTGCACTAAATGAGAAAGAGAAATAATGGAGCTCCAATAAAGTAAGTCATATTTTCACACATTTCTTATAGTTAGAATACACGTATTTAATAGCGGCAAAAAGATAATTCTAAAAAAATATCCCCTACAATTGGGAAAATTTCATCTCAAAAACAACCTTAAATGAATTTATACCAATAGGCCTTCAGGTTATTTACTTATGCATTGCTAAAACACCTTGTTTAAACCCATTATCATAGCTCTCTATCTGGTCGTTTGTTAAAACAAAAAACAACTAAGCTTTCGATTATATTTAGGAGATAATAATGAAGAAAAACACTGCAATTTACTTTTCAGTGTTGCTGATGAATATGTAATGTAAATGGCAAAAAGGGCTTGATTTTAGCCCCAAAATTGATATTTATAACGATATAGTGAACTATATCAACACTAACTTGTACCGCTCGATAGACCATACGTGCCAGCATGGATACTTTCTACATCTATAGCATCAAAAGTATATTCAGTATGGCAGTATTGGCAATTCATTTTAATATCACCTTCTTGCTCAACTATTTCTAACAACTCTTCTTTAGATACACTGGCGAGAGCCCCTGCACTGCGCTCTTTGCTGCAACTACATTTAAATACCACATCATTGGCTGGGTATAGTTCCACTTCTTCTTGGTGATATAGACGATATAAAATTTCTTCAGCAGGTAGTTCAAATAACTCTTGGTTTTTGATGGTATCTGTCAACTGACTTAGATGATCGAAATCAGTCTCGTGTTTTTCTGTGGTTTGGCTACTAGTGGGCATGATTTGTAAAAATAGACCACACACTTTTTCATCATTTGGATTCAACTGAGTACGCAAAATGACTTTAGTGGCTAGTTGCTCTGATTGCAAAAAATAACTTTCAATACATTCTGCTAAGGTTGGTTTGTCTAATGCCACCATGCCTTGATAACGTTCACCATCTTTGGGTGTAATAGTAATCACTAACACCCCCTTTTGAATTAATTGCTGAAAAGTATCAGGTAATTCAGTTAATTCTTCGTCCCATCTGGCTACACCACGTAACTCTTGTTTATGGGTCCCATTAATCACCGCATAATTCAAAGCGCCTTCACTTTGCAATTGAATTGCAATATCACCTTCAAATTTTAACGTGGCGGTTAATAAACTCGTGGCGGCCATTAATTCACCCAATATTTTTTGAATAATAGGTGGATACTTATAAGAATTTAAAATTTGTTGATAACTAGATTCTAAGCGAACTAACTCGCCCCTGACGTTACCTTTGTTAAATAAAAAGCGATGAAGCTGGTCAAATGCCATATTGATTACCTTGGGAATTACTGTTGTTTGAATTGAATTATTTGCCGACGTTGCTTTTTGTCTGGCCTGTGTTCGGGTTTAGGACTATGAAAAATGCTAAGTTTACGCGCTTCTGCATTACTTGCACGCAGCTTTTCACTAGATTCAGTTTCTTGATACATCAATTGGGCTAAGGGGGCTCCTTGTCTTTGTTCCTTTACCTGTAAAACTATAATATCCTTTATATCAAACCCTTGGGGAACTTTAATGGCAGCTCCTAACTCTACTATTTTACCGGGTTTACTACGTTGGCCATTGTAATGGACTTTGCCAGACTGTATTGCATCCCTGGCTAATGAACGAGTTTTGAAAAATCGTGCAGCCCATAACCACTTGTCTAGCCGGACTTTAACTTCTGGGATTAAGTTTTTGCGCATGATCTGAATAACCTTTCATATTTTTAGGATTTTGTTATTATTTTGTAACCTTAAACGATTAGAGTTGTAGGTATACTTACGACTCGCTATCATTAGCATGTTACGCTTTTTTATTATCCCACCGAGAAACAATGACTTTCGCAAATTATAACGCTAATCAATTATGGCTCCAACTAGTTAAGAACCAACAAAAACTGAATGCTTTGGTGGTCGCTCTATTGGTGATTTTTTTGCTAGCTTACGCAGCGGAGCTCACATGGCGACTTTTACCTCAACCTACGATCAGCGGTCAAACTCAAACTGGCAAGCAACAAACATCTAATGTTACTCGTAATAATTCAACAAATTTAGCTGATATAAAAAAACTCAACCTTTTTGGTGACCTAGCGGCCAAACCTGTAACGCAACAAGTGGTAACCGATGCCCCCGTTACTCGTTTAAATTTAACCCTAACAGGTGTTGTCGCAAGCTCAGTTGAAGATGATGGCGCAGCGATAATAGAAAATCGAGGCCAGCAACAAACCTATGGTATAGGTGATAAAATTGACGGCACCAATGCATCATTAAAAGAAGTCTATGCAGACCGAGTGATCATTAAAAATGGCCCACAACACGAAACTTTAATGTTAGATGGGGTTGATTACACCAAAGCCAATGAACAAAATGAGATAAACTCAAAGCCTCAGCCTATTACTATTAGCGGCCCTCAAAATGTTGACCGCAGACGCACTCTATCTGATGAGGCCATCGAAGCCACTCGACAGTTACAACAACAACCTGCCAATTTTACCGACTATATTGCTGTTTCACCCCATCGTATTGACGGAGAGCTTGTAGGCTATCGTGTTATGCCTGGCAAAAAACCATCATTATTTAAAGCTGCGGGGCTGGTTGGCGGCGATATCATTACAGAATTAAACGGCTTAGATTTGACTGATATACAGCAATCTTTAGAAGCTATGAATATGTTAAAAGAATTACAGTCTTTGCAAATGACAGTATTACGTGAAGAAGAACTTATTACCATTTATCTTGATCTACCCGAAGGGGAAGAGGAATTTTAAGCATGACGTGTTGTAGCGGCAAACGCCGAAATATTTTTAAAGGATTAATCATCGCCTTAGGAAGTGCCTTTTTTGCGGTTTCTAGTTTAGTTGCTGCAGCTGATTATTCGCCTAATTTCAAAAATACTGAAATCAGTGAATTCATTAATATTGTGGGTAAAAACTTAAAAAGAACCATAATAGTTGATCCCAATGTAAGGGGGAAAATCACTGTTCGTAGTTATGATTTATTAAGCGAAGAACAGTATTACCAGTTTTTCCTTAACGTTTTACAAGTCTATGGTTATTCGGTTGTAGAAATGTCTAGCGGTGTGATTAAAGTCATTCGTTCTAAAGATGCGAAATCTTCTAATTTACCCGTAGTGGAAGGCAGTCCATTTGATGGTGACGAAATGATTACCCGCGTTATGCCTGTGTATAACGTACCAGTTCGTGAATTAGCTCCATTACTACGTCAATTGAATGACACGACTGGCGGTGGCAACGTTGTCAGTCATGATGCTTCCAATGTAATGATGCTGACAGGTCGTGCTGCTGTAGTGAATCGCTTAGTTGAAATTATTGAGCGTGTAGACCAAGCCGGGGACGAAGAAGTTGAAATAGTCAAACTAAAATATGCTTCGGCCTCAGAAATGGTGCGTATTATAGACAGTATTAATAAATCTCAAGGCAAAGCCCCTACGGCCAATAGTAAGTCAGAGCCGAGAGTAGTGGCCGATGATAGAACTAACAGCATTATTGTTAGTGGTGACATAAAAGCACGCCAGCGTTTAGTTAATCTAATTGAACGTATGGATCAAGAATTAGAAACCAACGGCAATACCCGTGTTATCTTCCTAAATTACGCGAAAGCCGATGAATTAGTAAAAGTATTACAAGGCGTCAGTGCCAGTATTCAAGCTGAAACAAGTGGTAATGGTAGCTCTAAAACTAACTCTCGTGCTGCAAGCAGCAATAACCGCTCAGTCAGTATCGATTCTCACGAAGACTCTAACGCATTAGTGATCACTGCCGAGCCCGATATGATGCGTTCTTTAGAAGAAGTGATCAGACAATTAGACATCCGCCGCGCCCAAGTACAAGTAGAAGCCATTATTGTGGAAGTATTTGAAGGTGACGGTGTGACCTTAGGGGTACAACTAGGCAGCGAAGAAGGTGGTGGTACTCAATTTACTAATGGGGTAACCGGCATAGGTTCATTAGCTGTAGCCGCCGAGCAAGCGCGAGACAAAACTACCACTACCACAGGATTTGACGACGATGGAAATCCTTACTCATATGACTCTACTGTAGAAGGTGATTTTGCTACTTTGGCATCAGTATTAGGTGGCGTCAACGGTATGATAGCTGGCTTTGTGAAAAATGGCTGGGGAGCCGTAGTACAGGCTGTGAGTACAGATACTAACTCAAACATTTTGGCCACACCTCATTTAACCACCATGGATAACGAAGAAGCCTATTTTATTGTGGGTCAAGAAGTGCCGATTATTACTGGCTCTACCGCGAGTTCAACTAACTCTAATCCTTTCCAGCAAGTAGAGCGTAAAGAAGTCGGGATTAAACTTAAAGTCACCCCACAAATTAACGAAGGTGATGCCATTCAATTATCAATCGAACAAGAAGTATCCAGTGTGAACGGCGCTACCTCGGTTGATATAGCTATCAGTAAACGTGAAATTAAAACCTCAGTGATTGTTGATGATGGTGGCACTATAGTGCTGGGCGGATTAATTGACGAAGATGTACAAGAGAGTGTATCTAAAGTGCCATTACTAGGTGATATTCCCTTTATTGGCAACTTGTTCAAATCCACCACTACTAGTAAACGTAAACGTAACTTAATGGTATTTATTCGCCCCACAATTATACGTGATGGGGTGACGATGAATAAAATTAGTCAACGTAAATATCAATATATTCGTGGTGAACAACTAAAACGTCAATCTCAAGGTATTCCGTTAATGCCATTAACCGAAGGTCCAGCGTTACCGGAGTGGGATGAACAACTTAGTTTACCGCCGTCATTTAATGAATATTTAGAAAACAAAGATAAGGCCGAGGACTAAGTTATGTCTGCCGCGCAGATTAATATAGCTGATGCAGAAGAACAGGCTCTAGTAGAGTCTGGTGCAGACTTAGATACACCTATTGATGAAGCAGAACATAAACAATTAGCTTTTAGTTTTGCCAAACGTCATCAGGTTTTATTAGACACGGGCGAATCTCCTGCAATTTTGTATCACACACAAGATACTGAATTTCAAATTTTTGCCGAAGTCAGACGTTTCTTAGGTGCGGAATTTCGTTTACGTGAAATCGAATTAGAAAAATTTGAATCACTATTAACCAATGCTTTCCAACGTGACTCATCAGCAGCCAAACAATTAATGGAAGACATAGGTAACGAAAGTGACCTATTTAGTTTGGCCGAAGATTTACCTGATACCGAAGACTTATTAGAAAGTGAAGATGATGCGCCTATCATCAAACTCATCAACGCCATGTTAGGTGAGGCCATTAAAGAAGGCGCTTCAGACATTCATATTGAAACCTTCGAGACCCAACTTTTGGTACGCTTTCGAGTCGATGGCGTATTGCGAGAAATTCTCAAACCGAATAGAAAAATGGCTTCAATGTTGGTTTCCCGTATTAAGGTTATGTCTAAAATGGACATAGCTGAAAAACGTGTACCGCAAGACGGTCGTATCACTTTACGTATTGCAGGGCGTGCAGTGGATGTGCGGGTCTCAACTATGCCTTCAAGTCATGGTGAACGGGTAGTGTTACGTTTATTAGATAAAAATAACGTGCGTCTTAATCTAGAAGATTTAGGCATGACCCAAACGAACAGAGGTTATTTCTCAAGTTTGGTACGCAAACCACACGGTATCATTTTGGTAACAGGTCCTACGGGGTCTGGTAAATCAACCACCTTGTACGCTGGTTTAAGTGAAATCAATTCAAAAGACAGAAACATTCTAACAGTAGAAGATCCTATTGAATTTGATTTACAAGGTATTGGCCAAACTCAAGTTAATGCTAAAGTTGATATGACTTTTGCCCGTGGTTTACGGGCCATTTTGCGTCAAGATCCTGATGTGGTGATGGTAGGTGAAATTCGAGATCTAGAAACGGCACAAATTAGTGTACAAGCTAGTTTGACCGGTCACTTGGTGATGTCGACCTTGCATACTAATACCGCGGCAGGCGCCATTACCCGATTAGAAGACATGGGCATCGAACCCTTCTTATTATCTTCAAGTTTATTGGCTGTTTTATCGCAACGCTTAGTCAGAACCTTATGCCCTGATTGTAAAACCTCACATCAACCGACCGAACAAGAATGCAAGGTTTTAGCGATTAATCCTAGTGATGCGGCAAATAATCTAATTTGTTCACCTAAAGGTTGTGCGGCATGTAATCAAACAGGTTACCGAGGCAGAACCGGTATTCATGAATTATTAGTGGTAGATGAAGGCATACGTGAATTGATCCACAATGGTCATGGCGAACAAGCAATTGAAAGACATATTCGTCAAACAACACCTAGCATTCGTGACGATGGCTGCAGCAAAGTTTTGTTAGGTTATACCTCACTTGAAGAAGTGTTGCGTGTTACTAGGGAAGACTAATGGCTGCTTATGCATACCAAGCCATGGAGAAAAATGGCAAGACTAAAAATGGCGTATTAGAAGGCGATAATCCTAGACAAATACGCCAGCAACTTCGTGAATTAGGTTTGATCCCCATGCAAGTGGATCAAGTGGCCGACAAAGAACGCAAGTCACAACAAAGTTTCACCTTATTTAAAGCCACTATTTCTGCTTCCGATCTGTCTTTGTTAACTCGGCAGTTGGCTACCTTAGTTGAATCATCGCTACCTATTGAAGAAGCATTACTGGCGGTAGCGGAACAGTGTGAAAAACCTCGTCAGAAAAATATGATGATGGCGGTGCGTAGTAAAGTGGTAGAAGGTCATACATTAGCCGATGCCTTGGGCGAATTCCCTCATGTGTTTGATAACTTATTTTGTGCAATGGTAGCGGCAGGTGAAAAATCGGGGCATTTAGATACAGTATTAAATCGTTTAGCTGACTACACTGAAAACCGCCAAAAAACTCGTAGCCAAATTACTCAAGCCTTGGTTTATCCAATGATTATGATGTTTTTTGCCTGCGCTATTGTCATCTTATTATTAACAGTTGTGGTGCCTAAAATTGTTGGCCAGTTTGAACATATGGGCCAAGACTTACCCACTATCACCCAAATATTAATTGATGTAAGTGAATTTTTACGTAATTACGGTTTGTTTTTAGGCGCTTTCATCGTGCTGGTTTTGGTCGTTATTGCCAGAGTGTTAAAACAACCGGTAATGAAAAAACGTTATCACAAATTCATATTGACCCTGCCACTTATTGGCAAGGTATCTAAAGGCTTAAATACCGCTCGTTTTGCTCGTACTTTGAGTATTTTGACCTCAAGTGCCGTGCCCTTGTTAGAAAGCATGAACATTGCCGGCAATGTCCTAGAAAACTTGCATATTAAAGCTGCCATCAAAGACGCTGCAGTTTTTGTTAAAGAAGGCTCTAGTTTACGGGCATCTCTAGAACAAACCAAAATGTTCCCACCTATGATGATGCATATGATTGCCTCAGGCGAACGCAGCGGCGAATTACAACAAATGCTCGGCAGGGCAGCAGACAATCAAGACAGACAGTTTGAATCTTTAGTGGGTGTATCCCTAAAAATATTCGAACCTATCTTAATCGTAACTATGGCTACAGTCGTATTATTTATTGTACTGGCTATTTTACAACCAATTATGGCTTTAAACTCTATGGTGAACCTCTAATGAAACTACAATTTATCAAATCAAATCGCGCCAATCTTAAGGGTTTTACCCTAATCGAAGTAATGGTGGTATTACTTATCATAGGCATAATGGCGGGTATTATTGCGCCGCAAATTTTAGGTAGCCAAGAAGGTGCACAACTGAAAAAAGCTGCGGTAGATATTCAGCAGCTAGAAAGTGCCTTAGAAATGTACAAGTTAAGAAACAATGTTTTCCCAACAACTGAACAAACATTAGATGCCTTAGTCAATGCACCTACCATAGATCCTGTACCACGTAACTTTCCAGATGGCGGTTTTATCAAACGTTTACCTCAAGATCCTTGGGGCAATGACTACCAATTATTAAATCCAGGCGAATTAGGGGTAATTGATATCTTCTCTAATGGCCCAGATTTAGAACCTGGTACAGAAGATGACATTGGTAATTGGAACCTAAACGAATACTTAAATTAACCATTAATATATTGAGTTATTGTGTCTCACTTTCGTACCAATACAGCTGTACAGAAGGGTTTTACCCTTATTGAGGTAATGTTAGTGCTGGTAATCATGGGATTAGCAGCCAGTGCAGTTGTGTTTAATTTTAATGGCCAGAGTAATGACGAGCTATTAAAACAACAAGTACAAAGGTTAGAAGTGATCTTTAATATGGCATCTGACTATGCCGTATTAAATCAAAGACAATTAGGTTTACGAGTAGAACAAAAAACTAACAGCTATTATTTTATGTTGTTAGATGAAAATCAAAAATGGACCAAATTTGCTGGCGATCCAACCTTTGAAGAACATGAATTACCAGAACTATTTAATCTTGAACTTACTCTCACCGATTTACCTTGGGAAACCGAGCAAAATTTGTTTAGTACTGAAGTGTTTGATGAAGAATCCTCTTTTGATCAAGACATAGTGCAAATTGGTGAAGAGGAAGAAAAACCGCTTTTGCCACCGCAAATATTTATCTTTTCTAGCGGCGAAATTACTCCGTTTTCTCTGTCTCTAGCTTTTGAACCTGAATTTAGTAACGAATTGCCTGTATATTTTCGGCTAAATGGCCAAGACAGCATACCGCTACAAAGAGAAGGCCCATTAGATGCGCCATAAACTTAATTCACGTCAAGCAATCAAAAAACAATTTGGCCTAACCTTAATTGAGGTAATGGTTGCTTTGGCTATTTTTGCATTAACAGCTTCGGCAATAGTAAAGGCCTCAGGCGATCACTTAAGTAGCGTCGGGCAAATAGAACAAATAACCTTTGCCACTTGGGTCGCCAATAATCGTTTAACCCACTTACATATTTCATCAACATGGCCAGTTGAAAATAATAAATCTGGTGATGAAGAAATGGCAGGCAACACTTGGTACTGGCAACAAAAAGTCGAAAAAACCAGTGACAAAGACATGGTGAAAGTTGAAGTCTCTGTAGCCACAGACAAAAAATTTGAAAATGCCGTCACATCAATTACCGCTTTTATAACAAAGCGTACTTAAAGATGAAAAACTCAATTCGTACTTCTCGCGGCTTTACACTATTAGAAATTCTAGTGGCTATGTCAATTTTCACCCTAATTGGATTAGCCAGTGCCGGCGTAATTACCTCGGTGATTGAAAGTGACAAACTATCTAGCCAAAGATTTGAACAGTTAGAAATATTGCAACGCAGCATGCTAACTATCGAACGAGACATAATGCAAGCTATGCCTCGCAGCACTCGGATAGATGGTGAATTAGCTAAAACAGTATTGATTGGCGGAGAAGGTGTATTCGACAGCGACGCAGATGGTATTGGTTTTGTTCGTGGTGGTTGGCATAACCCGCAACTAATATTACCTCGTAGTACATTACAGGCAGTGGGTTATCGTATGCAAGATAATCAATTACAAAGAGTTTATGGTAATTATGTAGATAATGTCATTGGCTATGAACCTAAAGTAAAAGTGTTATTGTCAGATATTGAAGACTTTCAAATCAGCTATTTAACCGACAGTAAAAATGTCGATGAAGCCAACCTTTGGCAAGAAGAATATTCAGCCGAAACCTTACCCATAGCAATATCAATCATAATCGTTAGCAAAACCTTTGGCGAGATTCATCGGGACTTTTTATTGGCCGCAGGTTCATGAACCGACCGCAAAAAAAGCAAACAGGTGTTGCGCTGATCATAGTACTCTTAATAGTTGCCATTGTTAGTGTGCTCGCGACCGAAATGGGCACTCGCTTACAATTACAAATAAAACGGGCATCTAACATAAAAGAAAACAATCAAGCTTATTGGTATGCCATGGGCGCAGAACAGTTTGCGCAAAAGTCTCTGCTGGAATTATATAAAACGAATAGCGATGTCATCCATTCAGAACAACCTTGGAATCAAGAGTTTACCTTTCCTATAGAAGGGGGAGGAATTCAAGCACAACTGATTGATTTACAATCATGTTTTAATCTTAATGCGTTAGGAGGGGTCACCACTAAGAGTACTGGCTCCCCAACACCACCAGCAAGTCCAGCGCCCGCTTCACCAAGTGGAGTAGTCGTTAAGGATGAGTTAACTCAGCGTATAGCTGCATTTGAGAATCTTTTGACCATAATCGATGCTGATATCCCCAGTTATAACATTGAAATACTGAAAGACTCCTTAGCCGACTGGTTAGACAAAGATAGCCAAGCAAGAGCATTAGGCGCCGAAGACAATGAATATGAAAGTCGCCAGTTTCCGTATATGGCTGCGAATAATTTTATGGTGCACAAATCAGAAATACGCTTAGTGAATGGTATTGAGGTAAAGTGGTTAGACAAATTATTAGATCTAGTCTGTGTTATACCCAATAATCCATTATTTAAAATCAATGTAAATACCGTTTCTGAAGAAAATGCTAGTATAATCGCCGCTATGACAGGTTTAAGCTTAGACCAGGCCCAGTCAGTTATTTCCAGCAAAGGTAAGGATGGATTTGAAAAAGTAGCTGATTTTTTAAATACCACAGAAATTAAAGCCTTAACATTAACTGATGAACAAAAGGCTTGGTTTGATGTAACCACATCCCATTTTATTCTGCATACTAAGGCTAAATTTAATAATGCCACCTTTGCTATGCAGACTGTATTTGAGATTGATAGTGGCAAGAATGTCAAAGTAATTAGACGAGAATTTAGCGGCTTCTAATGAAGTTTTACTTATTAACCCACAACCAATTGCAGGGCAAATAAACGTTATGGAACAGTTAGTAGTGCGCTTGGGGGCCAATCCAAATGACGCCATTCATTGGATTGTATGGTCTAGCCAACAAGACGAAATTATCGCCTCGGGCGAGCTGCCAGATGCTAGTCATTTAGACACCTTAAGTGACAGAGCAGGCGGTCGGCCTATATCCACCTTAGTGCCCACCAGCGACATATTACTTAAATGGGTGAGTTTGCCGGCTAAAGCTGGGCGTAAAGCCATTGCTGCGATTCCATTTATGTTGGAAGAAGAAATCAGTGGTGATATCTCACAACAATTTTTTGCCTTAGGTCCCAAAGTGGGCCTGCAACAAGCTGTGGCTATCGTTAACAAAGAAAAGCTTAAAACTTGGCTTGATATCATTAATGGAGCCGGCCTAGCTTGCCATCAAATGTTACCTGATGTTCTGGCTTTACCTTATGATCAAGAAGCTTGGAGTATACTAGAATTAGGTGAACAATTATTAGTGCGCCAAGATAGCTGGTCTGGCTTACAAGGTGAAGCAGAGTGGCTTACTCAAGCGATTCAACACCAAGCCCGTCAACTGGCAAAAAAATCAGCCGAAACACTGAATATTAAAAATTACTCAGGCTTAGATTTAACTGAATTTGAAAACATAACCAATATCAGCGCTCCTCTTGAAATGCCCATGAAAGTATTAGCAGAAGGCGCCAGTCATTCGCAATTTAACTTGTTACAGGGTGAGTTCAAAGTTAAAAACCAAAGCAATGGCAATTGGAAAAAATGGCGTTTAGCCGCAGCGTTAGCCGTCATCGCTCTTTTCACCAGTTTGATTGATAAAACTCTTGAGTTAAACAAAATTGAAAGCCAGGTTGCTAGCTTAAAAACACAAATAGACAGCGAATATAAACGTGCATTTCCTAATGCTGGTGCTTATCGAAATCTAAAAACCACCATGCAACAGAAAATGAAAGCTTTAGAACAAGGTGGTGGCGGTAGTTCTATTTTGGTTATGCTCAGTGAGTTACGTCCTGCTTTTGCGGCTTCAAACGTGAAACCACAAACCATGCGCTTTGACAGTAAACGGGCAGAATTACGCTTACAAGCAGTCGCTAATAATTTTGAATCCTTAGACAAGTTCAAACGCCAAGCCGAAGCTCAAGGCTTTGTTGTAGAGCAAGGTTCTATTAACCAAAAAGATAATCAAGTAATCGGCACTTTGTCGATTAGGAGTTAATATGGACAAGTTAAAAACCCTATATAAACAATTAAACGCACGAGAACGCTTACTCGTTTCTGTTTCAGCTGTGTTGTTAATTATTGCACTTTTTTATTGGTTAGTTTGGTCTCCATTAAATACCTCTATCGAAAGAGGTAAAAACAACCTTACAAGCCAGCAATCACTCTTAGCTTGGGTAAAAAAGAATAGCGCGAGAGCCATTCAATTGCGGAACTCCGCAGGCACATCGAGCCAGTTTTCTGGTTCATTACCCCAAGCTGTCAATCAAGCAGCCAGTAGAATGAAAATTCAAATATCCCGCATGCAGCCTCAGGGTGATGAGTTACAAGTATGGGTTGACCAAGCCCCTTTTAACGATGTGCTTAGCTGGTTACAATCATTAGAAAAACTCGGGATCAATATTTTGGATATTGACGTCGCCGAAGCAGACGCGCCTGGTCTAGTTAAGATCCGTCGCCTAAAATTAGGAAAGTCATGAAGTCCACTTTAAAATGGGGCGCAGCTTGCCTCGTTATATATTTTGTTTTTTTAGTCGTAAAACTTCCAGCAGTACAGGTATTACCTAAACTTCAGCTTCCTCCTGAGGTACAGGTAAGTGGTGTATCAGGTACAATATGGAATGGTAAAGCTCAGCGCATTAGTTACCTGGGTTTTCCTGTGGAAGATGTCGAGTGGTCCCTGTCTTTTATGTCTTTGTTAATCAAGGATATAAATCTAGAGGTCAAAGCTGGCAGTGTTCGCCAACCTGAACAGATTGCCATTAGCGGTCAAATTCAATTTTCGGGTAATCATATACAGGCTGATACATTGCAAACTTATGTGCCAGCAGACTTGGTCATGATGTCGCTGCCTTTACCCATTCCTTTGATGGCTGAAGGGCGATTTAAAGTTGAGTTAGATACCTTAGATTATGATTTTCAAACAGGTTGTCAGGCGCTTACCGGTAAAGGTCAGTGGTTAAATGCCAAAGTTGCAGGAGTAGGTAAAACCATAGATTTAGGTAACTTTAACGCTACTTTAGGATGTGAAAACCAGCAAGTATTATTGAATGTGAAAGAACCCAATAGTTTTGGTTTAAATGCACAAGTTAATATAGCTGCAGATATGAAATACAAAGTAGATGGCCGCTTTAAACCGAGTGCCGATTTACCTAAAGAAGTACACCAAGGAGCTGCGTTTTTTGGACAACCGGGTAAAGACGGGTATTACCCAATTAAATTTTAATTGGGTAATACATTATAGCTCACGCCTGAAATGGCTGGGCCAGAATATCGTCAATTAAATACCGATAATCTTGAATCGATGGGAAATCGTTAATTTCCCTGCTTGGCTGTTTGCTATCAGGATTACTCACAGCCAACAAATGTTTTATGCCATAATCTTCAGCCGCTTTTAAAATACCTAAACTGTCATCCACAAATAGTGTGTGGGCTGAATTAAACCCTACTTTTTGTTGTAATTTTTGCCACAACAATTGAGATTCTTTGGTCACCCCAAATTCATGGGTAGAAATCAGCAAATCTATATGTTGGTCTAACTGAGTATGCTCCACTTTTAAAGACAAACTGTCAGGATGCGCATTGGTCACTAAAATCACTTCACGTCCAGACTCTCTTAATGCGTCTAAAAAAGGCAAAGTATCTTCACGCATGCTAATTAAATGTTCCACCTCTCTTTTCGCTTGCATAATATCCATCTTGAGTTTGTCTGCCCAAAAATCCAAACAATACCAATCTATAGTCCCCATCACTTTTTCGTATTCTTTGAGCATATGATCTTTGGCCGCTGCAACAGAAATGTTTTTTTGTTGTGCTAATTTTATAGGTACATGTTGCAACCAAAAGTGATTATCAAAATGTAGATCTAATAAAGTACCGTCCATATCTAATAAAACTGTATCTATTTTATTCCAAGAAAGCTTTGACAAGTGGCGTGTCCTCTATTTAACAGGTATATTTAAATACATTGATTTTAAAGCAATTTATTGTTGGCTGCTGAGACATATTTATTTTTCAATATCATTCCCAGCTTGAGTCTAATTTTTGTCTGACAATAGTAAATAACCAAGCCAGACCTTATAGTAACGTGAATTACAAATGAGCAATAGAAACAAAAATAAAACGCTGCCTCAAATACATAAACGTAGCATTGTGGCAAAAAGCGGTTTATTTAAAATTGAACAATTAGACTTAGAGTTCTCTAATGGAGAACAAAGAGTATTCGAACGTATGGTCGGCAGTGGCAGAGGGGCTGTTATGATTGTGCCTTTTATTAACGAGCATGAGTTTTTACTGATTAGAGAATATTCTGCTGGTACCCACACTTATGAAATTGGCTTCCCTAAAGGTTTAATTGACCCAGGAGAGTCAGCTGAAATAGCAGCAAATCGAGAGTTAAAAGAAGAAGTGGGTTATGGCGCAACAACATTGCACCCGTTACACAAGATGAGTATGGCTCCTGCTTTTTTTAATTCACCCATGGCGGTATTTATCGCTGAAAATCTTTACCCAGAAGTATTGCCTGGGGATGAGCCAGAACCATTAGAGGTGATCCGCTGGTCAATGGATAATTTAGATGAGTTATTAGCTAGGGAAGACTTTAACGAAGCCAGATGTATCGCCGCATTACTCTTAGCCGAAAAGTGGAAAAGGGGCAAAAATGCCAACTGAAGATTTACAAGCATTACTTGAAATAGCCAAACGAGCTGCCATTAAAGCAGGTAAGGTTGTATTAGATATTTATAATAGCGGTGATTTTACCAGTTACCAAAAAGATGATGATTCGCCTGTTACTACAGCAGACTATAAAGCTAATGAAATCATCATGGATATCTTATTAAAAGAGACTCCGCATATCCCAATTATGTCAGAAGAAACCGAATCAGGTCCTTTATCTGAACGTAAACATTGGCAACGTTACTGGTTATTAGATCCAATCGATGGCACCCAAGAGTTTATTGCTCGCAGTGGCGATTTTGCTGTCAACATTGCATTAATTGAAAATAATGTCCCTGTGTTGGGCATTATTTATTGGCCGGCAGGCGACACTCTCTACTATGCGCAGAAAGACTATGGCGCATTTAAAGAGAGTCCTGCTGAGAGTAAACAAATCAATGTTAGAGCATTTGATGACGCTGAAAAAGACGTAATCATGATTGCCATTAGTCGTAGGCAAGCCCGAGAAAAAGTAATGAATTGTATGAGTGCAGAAAGAACCTACCAATCTGTGCCTCTGGGCAGTTGCTCACTTAAAGCCTGTTTTATTGCCGAAGGTAAAGCAGATGTGTTTTTACGTTTTGGTGTCACAGGAGAATGGGATACTGGCGCCAGCCAATGTATTGTCACCGAAGCAGGAGGTTCTATATTGGCCCATGACTTTTCACCATTAAGTTACAATAAGCGCGAAGAATTAACTAACCCCGATTTTATTGTAATGGGTGACCAACACGTAGACTGGACCTCAATTGTCAAATATCGCACAGGAAATAGTTAACATGAAAAAAATGTCTCCTTGGTTATATGTAGCCGCCCTAACCACATCTTTAATCTCGACTTCAAGTATGGCTGATTGGTCAGTACAAAATGAACAATCCAGTGTGCATTTTATTTCTACCAAAAAGCAGCATATAGCTGAGATACACCATTTTAAAAAGGTATCAGGTAAGCTTAGTGATAGCGGTAAATTTGCCCTAGCTATTGATTTAGCGTCGGTAGAAACGGGCATAGATATTCGTAATAGCCGTATGCGTGATGATTTATTTAAAGTAGGGACTTTTCCCGCTGCGAATTTAACCGCCCAGTTACCTCAAGAAGTAATGCAACTAAAAGCTGGACAATCAATACAAGTAGAAGTTGCCGCTGATCTGAGTCTAATGCAGACATCAACCCCACTTATTTTACATATTCAAGTTAGCAGAACGAATAACAACAGTTATGTGGCGACCAGCATTCAACCTGTATTAATTTCTGCAACAAAAGTAGGTTTACAGCAAGGGGTAGAAACCTTACAAAAACTAGCTGGCTTACCCAGTATTGGCTTAACAGTACCTGTGTCGTTTAATTTATTATTAAACGCAGATTAATATTCGTTTTCTGTAGGATTAAATTGCTCTTTAGGCACAATATTGACTGACTCGTGAAGTTCTGAATATACCAACAGAACTTCACCGTTTTTCAACTGCTGTACCACTTGTTTGACTTTATCCTCTAACGAACAGTCAAATTCACCGTATTCAGTTCCTTCTCGTAATACAAAACCTTCTACAAGATTTAGCAGGGTGCTTTGCTCTAATTCGTTAATGGGAATAATCATATTGCTGTATCCGCTTTACTATAATTTGTCTTTAGCTGAAAGAATGGAGTCATAAAGTCATTAGTTCTTTGGTGCATCCATATTTTGGGACGCCAAGGAGAGCCTTGTAAAAAACCCACATGACCACCTCTTTCGCTCACCTCTAAACCAACATTAGCAGATATGTCCTGTTTATTAGGCAGAATAGATTCGTGCATAAAAGGGTCATCTAGAGCGTGCAAAATTAAAGTCGGGGTGGCTATGTGAGCTAAAAAATTTATCGAGCTAGATTGTTGATAATAGTCTTTTGCCCCTAAAAAACCGTGTAACGGAGCCGTGACGTTTTGGTCAAATTCGCGGAAACTTTTAAACTGTTTAATCTGTTCCGGTGACACTTTAAGTAGGTTTTTGTAATCAATTTTTCGCATTTTCATCAGCAGGTTGTTAATCATACTTTTCAATAAATAAGCTTGGTATAAGCGTGAAAAACCTTGATTGATACTGTCGGAACATAAGTCTAAATTGAATGGTACTGAAATCGCCATGGCCGCTTTTAGTATCTTTTGTTTAGGTTGCTCACTTAATAATTTAAGTAACATGTTAGCGCCAAGAGAAAAGCCCATGGCCGCTTTTCGGGTTTCTGGAAATTTTTGTTCTAACCAATTAAGAAAAAACCACGCATCTTCGGTTTCTCCTGAATGATAAGCCCTTGGTCTAAGGTTCATCTCTCCGCCACAGCCTCTAAAATGCATCAAAACAACGGCATAGCCCTGACTAACTAAGTTAGCCGCCATATCATTGGTGTAATGTGATCGAATCGAACCTTCCAAACCATGAAACAAAGCAATTAACCCCAATGATTTTTGTACATCCCCAGCCCAGACCAAATTAACAAAATCACCATCGGGTAATGTGAGTTTTTCTTTGCGGTAATTAAGGCTGGCGCGTTTTTGCAAAAAGCGGGGGAAAATAGTTTGTACATGTCTGTTTTTTGCCCACCAAGGTGGTACAAATTTGCTTGTTACAATTTCACCATAACGTACATTTTGAAGGGCTTGTTTTTCAGACTGCATTGAAAGGATAACGGCAATGAATACGTTCAGGTATATTACAGTAAATTGACAATTTTATGAATAGACAAACCGCAAACTCACCAGTCTTTGGGCTCACCCGTTTCACACTTCTTACAGTAAAGTTTATGACCTAACATAGATTCTCGCCCTTGTGCACTGATAACCCAGGGGCGACTCGTCCAAGGCGGATTATGCCTGACATGTTGATTATGACCACAAACCAACTCAGCCACCCAGTCGTCTAATTCGTCCTTGTGATAACCCACAATTGCATTGAGCATGTTTTCAACCTAAATTGCTGGATAAGCTGAGCTACTCGATAACGCTCTTTTTGCAGCCTAGCTGCGTTGGATTTTCTAGCAATAGCCCGCTATTACGTACGAAAAACCGCCTTGCTATACACAAAAATTTCGTCACCGAGTAAGTATTAACGTTAAATTAACCGAGTTAATTTTGGTAAGAATCTGAATTATAGACAAAATTTCTATAAAAATGACACTTCTTATCCAGAACTCAGGTTAACTATTTTGCTCAAACTCTTGCTGTTTTACTTCTAGCTGCTCTTGCGTATCTAACCATTCCATTTCAGCATCTTCTAATAACGACTTTTGTTCAGCCTGTTCTGCTAATACTTGTTTCAGTTTTATTTTGTTTTCTGGGTTGTATAACTCAGTGTCGCTAAGCTGGCTTTCTAACTTAGTTAACTTCTGTTGTGCACTTTCCATAACTTTTTCGAATTTAGTAATGGCTTTTCTTAGTGGTTGGGTCGCTTGTCTAAACTCAGCCGCCAGTCGTTTAGTATTTTTACGATCGGGTTTAATTTCCGTTTTATCGCCTTCTACATTTTCAGTTTTGTCACCTTTAAGGATCCAGTTTTTATAATCATCTAGATCTCCATCAAATGCTTGAACTTGGCCACTATCCACTAGATAAAAATCGTCACACACAGAGGTTAATAAAAACCTATCATGGGATACCAGCACCATTGCCCCTTCAAAACCTTGCAAGGCCATATTCAAGGCATGACGCATATCCAAATCTAAGTGGTTGGTCGGTTCATCCAGTAATAATAGATTAGGCTTTTGATATACAGTTATGGCTAAAACCAATCGCGCTTTTTCACCACCGGACATAGGCGCCACTTTACTGAGGGCGTTATCGCCTCTAAAACCAAAACCTCCAAGATAATCTCGTAAGCTTTGTTCTGTGGCTTTTTGATCTAACCTTTGCATGTGAGCTAAGGCCGAATCGTCTCCCCGTAAAAACTCCAGTTGATGCTGAGCAAAATAACCAATGCGCAAGCCTGCTGAGGTTTCGTAAATCCCTTCCATAGGTGTCTTTTCGCCAGCTAACAACTTAATCAGTGTCGACTTACCCGCCCCGTTTTTACCTAATAAACCAATCCGGCTACCGGGTACTAAATTAAGATGAAGTTTTTCTAAAATGATGGTGCTGTCGTAACCTACTTTAACTTGTTCGATTTTTACCAAAGGGTTAGGCAACTTGGGTGGAGTAAAAAACTCAAAAGAAAATTCAGATGCGGCCATGACTGGCAATAAGGTTTCCATTCTTTCTAATTGTTTAACTCGACTTTGTGCTTGTTTCGCCTTACTCGCTTTGGCACCAAAACGTCGAATAAAAGATTCTAAGTGAGCAATTTGATCTTGTTGTTTGGAATATTGCAGGCTTTGCAGACGTAAACGTTCTGCTCGTTGTTTTTCATATGAGTCGTAATTACCCGTATAACAAATCAACTCTTGTTGTTCTACGCTGATAATTTCATTCACAGTGCTATCGAGAAAAGACTTGTCGTGAGAAATTAACAACAAAGTACCAGTGTACCTTTGCAGCCATTTTTCTAACCAAATCACGGCGTCTAAATCTAAGTGATTTGTGGGTTCATCTAATAACAATAAGTCTGAATGGCATAATAAGGCTTGTGCTAAGTTTAAGCGCATACGCCAACCACCCGAAAAAGCGGTCACAGGATTACGCACTACATCATTCGCAAAACCTAAACCGGCTAAAATAGAGGCTGCTCGCGATTCAATATCATATGCACCAGCCTGTTCTAACAAACTGTGCAGATGGGCAATCTTTTCGCCATTATGAGACTCTTCAGCAAGTACTAACTCAGCTTGTAATTGACGAAAGTTTTTATCACCATCAATCACATAATCTATGGCAGAACGATCCACTGCCGGTGTTTCTTGGGCCACCGACACGATTTGCCAATTTTTAGGAATTTTGAAGTCACCTGCTTCAGTTTGTAATTCTCCCTTAATTAAGGCAAACAATGTGGATTTACCACAACCATTTGCTCCAATTAACCCAGCTTTATGCCCAGGGTAAACAACAGCATTGGCATCTTGTAGCAATATTTTACTACCACGCATTAAAGTAACATCAGAAAATTGGATCATGAAAACCTGTTTAAAAACTAAATTTGCATCACTTACTTAAACGCCTAAAAAGACAATTTACAGAAGAAGAGATAACACTAAAAATCTATTGGGGGTATCATACCAAGATGAACAGCCGAAAAAATCACTAATCGATAGTTAATAAAATAATGGTTAATAAAATTAAAAAACGTTTTGTCGCTGGCGCAACCTGTCCTCAATGCAAATCAATGGACACTATAATGCTGTATTTTGAAAATAACGTCGAAAAATTACAGTGTGTGCAATGTGATTACCACGAATCACAAGCTGATAAACAAGTGACTAAAGCCACTCGTTCCAGCGAAAGTGTAATTGGTGTATTTAAGCCTGAATAAATCACAGGCTTAAATACTGACAATTAATAAATGGCTATTTCTAATGTGTTAACGTAAACGAATAAAACCTTTAAATCCTAAACCGAAGAAACCCAATATTAACAACCAACTTATACTGGCTCCTTGCCTTTCTTGCACTCCACTAGAAACATTACAATTATCTACTGAGCCACCTTCTATAGGGATTAATTTAACCGCAACAACTTGATTTACTTCTGTAGTGGCCCCTAATTCATCATAAATAATTTCACCCTGAATATTTTTTACAGGGGCATTTACCAGTGCTGTAGCGGCAATTTCATTACTATCATTGATGGCATTTGCCTGCACGATTGAATAAGAAGAATTACATTCAATTAAACTGTTTAAACCTAAAAATAAGTCGTTCCTGTAATCATAAATAAAACCTTCTGTGCGCCTTGTAGTAGAGACCGATGCTTCATACTCTGCATAACCCACAACCATATTTTCGTTGTTGATTGATAATGCTGTACTGGATGAACCAGGGAAAAAATCATCAGGATATAAAGTGATGTTTGCATCAACGTCGTGTACAAAAAACTTTTGTCGAGTTATGCCAGCGACTCTTTTGGTGATGGTTCCCACCATTAAGTTATTGTTGTTGATATCTGTTGCAGTACTGGCAAACACTTCTTCATCTTGATTGATGGTAGTAACCTGATCATCGATATAAATAGCTGCAGCCGTAGTTAACGATGTAGTATTAAGATAAAAGGCAGGTGACTCTCCCACTGCTATACCATTGTCATTAATGGCCACAGCTTTACTGTTATATATATTAGTGTCTGTAGAGCTGGGCGTAATTAACATGCCTAAAGGGAAGGTGTCTGTTAGGTTACCGTTATCATCTAGTTGCCAAATAATACCCCTCTTTTGGGCGATAGAACCAACATTTGCATTAAGTTGCTGACTATATGAACGCAAACATGTTTTTTCACCTAAACAATTATCAACACTGGTTTTAAATGCATCTGTCATCAGTTCTGTAGTGCCAAACCCCACTACTTGATTATTGATATTAATATCAAAAGCTTCACTCAAGCCTCCGGCCGTCGTTTCTGGGGGAGCTAATTCTGTAGTTTTACCATCAACTTCAGCAAAAGCTCTCGAATAAAAATCATTCACTATATAAGTTGTACTTAAACCATCATCAGAAAAATATGTCAGGTCATAAAAACCATCTTGGCTGACTCCAGCTAAACTACCTGAATTGTTAATACTTCTAACCGTAACTGCAGCACTGTTATTGTATTCTTTAGTGAAATTATCAAATGTATCAAAACCATGTACAGGTTCACTACTTGAGCCATTATCGATATAACTATTTATGTTAGCTATTTGCTGAAACAGCAGGCTCTCGGCATTTCCGGTAATATAACTATACAGCCAAAGGTAGTCTGTGCCTTCTAAATCGCCACCTCTGACACCATCAATATTAATTAAGTTACTCATCACAATAGCTGAATTAAAGTCAATTAAGCTAGTATCAATATAAGGGTTATATTGGAGTTGCAGGTTTACTGCTATGTCACCCGTATTATTAATTGCAGTTGGAAAGGTACTATTTCCTAATTCAGCAACGGGAAGTTCTACTATTCTGTACTGGGCGCTATATGCTTGTGGACTAATTAGAAAAGTAAATAACGACCAAAGGGCCAATCTTGTTTGTTTCATTTAAGATCCTGCTTAAGACTTGCCTTTAATGGCAATATTAAAGATGTTTCTTGAGGCTCGTTTACTGAATAACGAAACTAGAGAATAAGTACTGATGCCGTTTAATATTATTTACGGCTTCAGTACTTATGTTTTTAGACGTTAATCAGAAGCTTTTTGATTAACTAGCGTTATTTTAAAGCCTGAAGAGGTTGACTCATCTTCTTCAAATAATAAAAATTGATCTTGGCTTTCAGTGTTTAATATCAATTCCATACTATTCAGCTTTCTTTCAATACCATCAATAGTTGCGATAGCATGCAGCTGATAAGTATTGTTCAGTAATGAAATATTGCCGCTACTTTCTTGTAATACTGATAGTTTATTATCTGCTGTTGAAATGATCTCGTCATTCAATACAAAATAGAAAGTCACACGGCTAAAATCATCTGAATCAGTGAAATTAATAATACGCACATTATGGCTATAGATACTAGTACTGTCACTTTTAGTGATTGATAACGATTTGATTTTAGTTTCATAACCGTCAATGATACCGTCATCATCTTCGTCATAATTACCATCATTATCGTCATCAATTGGCTCTTTTGTACCGTAAATAAAGATCGCACTAGATGCATTCTCTTGTAAACTTAACAAGGCGTTTTTAATATAGACTTCACCAGTGTTTGAATTAGAGACACTAAAGTCATAATCACCATTTTCCCCTGTAATCAGTTCACTAAATTGACCTAACTGTAAATTTTTAATACTAGTGATATCGTTTAATAAACCAACATCAATATCAACTTCACTTTGGTAATCAGGTAAATACTCAGACTCAGTTAGGGCATTATAAAAACTAAATTCAGCTTCTGAGTCCACATCATTTAGTGCGGTTGTACCATTAATACCTATGTTATCTATAGAGAATGGTGAACTCCCTACACCTATGTTTTCACGTATAGCGATAACGTATTGGCTAACAACCGAATATGATTGGGCTACAGAAGTGTAAAGTACGTCTGTACTGCCAGCTTCGGTAATATAAAAAATGTATTGGTCTTGCTCAACTTTTATATTGTCGGTTAATGCTTTATAACTAGCCGTTTCTATTAACACTGCTTCATTAAAAGTTTCATCATTTTCAGACATATAAAGATCAACATCTTGATAATCAGGATGAAGGTTTAGTAATCTCACATTAAACAAATCGTCATCGTCATCGTCATCGTCATCGACCACTGGAATATCAAAATAAAGTACATCAGGATTTTGAACATCTCCTGTCAGTGCATAAAAACTAATATTATCCGATTTAATATCGACACTATCTTCAAAAATCAATTCTAAATCACTTCTTTCGCTACTTTCTTCATCTTGCCACGCTAACTCGGTGTAATAAGTACCTGTTGATAAGGCATTGCTGGCACTCACTTTAGAATAGGCAACTGGGCTATAGGTAATTTCTATTTCATCATCATCATCTTCATCTAAATTTTCATCTACTGTCAGATATATTTGAGGAGCATTTAACGATGCATTATATAACCTGATATAACCATTCTCATCATCATCACTACTCGACCCACAGGCTGAAATAGCAACAGCAATTATACCAAGCAAGGAAAACTGAATTCCTCGCAAACCAGCTTTATTACACTTCATTTTTTCTCCATTAATTTTCAAATTATGTTACTGCTATATTACTATTATAAAAGCATTGCTGCTATATTACTGTGATAAAAGCTGAAAGTGTTAGTTTTTATGTGTAAATACTAACAGGACTTGCTTTATTGTTGGTGAAGTTCAGACTTAAAGGACAAAACAGAGTTCACTTTTTTAAATATCTTTACACTTCTTTACAATAGAATGTTTATTGAACAACAATTAAAGCCTCGCGAAATTTTCATATAATACTTTTTATGATTCTGCCGTCGTTGTTATTGCAAATTGTTCTGATTAGTAGTGTGGGGGGGGCATTTCTTCTTTTTCAGAAGCCATATTACTAGGCTCAATGGCACTTATTTTTGTAATCAATTGTTTGATTTTAAACTGCAGATCATCTATTTGTTTTTGCTGTCCAATTAGCGCTTGGTTAAGGCTCTCAATGGTGTCTTCTTGAAAAGCAACTTTCATTTCTAATTGTTCAATACTATTGTCTATTGAATTCATTTTTTATCTATTTTCCATTTTTCTAATAAACCACTGCTACTTTCTGTCAATATTTCATTTTCGTTGGCAAAAGCAACAGAATAAACCACAGCGGTTGGAGGTTGACTGGCAACTCGAGGAGAAACACGCCATTCATTAAGCTCTTCTCCTGAACCAACATTCCACAAGTTTACTCTTTTTGCAGGTGATCCTGTTAGTAGGTATTGACCATCTTCTGAAAAAGCAGCTGTGGTAAAGATTCGCTGGCGAGATAAATATTGTAAGTTACTGACTTCTTTGCCGGTGACTAAATCCCAAATTTTAGCATCTCGTTTACTGTCAGCAGTAAAGGCATAACGACCTTGATCATCTAATACCACTTTAGTCACTCGGCTAGAGTGGTTGAATTTGTGTATGACCTGCCCCGTGCGGGTGTCCCAAAGGTAAGCTAAATAATCATTACCGCCCGTTAATGCGTAAAATCCATTAGGTGATATATCAACACTATTTACTTTTTCTTGATGCCCTAGAAACTCTAAACGTCGACCAGTTTTAGGCTCAAAAAACATGACTTTGCCGTTACTTCTAGCGACCAAAATTCCACGCCCCGAATTCGACACAGCCACATCGCGAATACTCGCTTCATCTATGCGCCAAAACCCTTCTGGTTCGCCGTCTGTTAGATTCCATAAAGTAAAGGTTTCGCGATCCGATGTAACAACATAACTATTATCAAAAGCAATATGAATATTAGTGACTAAATTAATGCCATCGCCTTGCAAACCCCAAGCATATTTTTGTTTATTCGTGTTGAGATCCCAAACCACAATGCCAGAACTAATATTCGACACTACACTCAAGCCCGCATCAGCAGAAATATTAGCAGCATCAGCCACATCATCAGCATGACGAACTGACTCAGCAGGTGTATCACTTGAACCACCACACCCCACCAGCAGCAAGCTCGACAGCAATAACACTAGACTAAATTTACTAACCATTATTTTCAACTTCATCCCCATTAAAATGACTACCGCTAGTATATGCCCTAATCATAACCAGCACCTAGTACTAGGCAAATTATTTGAATAACTGACTTTTACAATGACTGTCCATGTGATTAATTCACTTCGTTCACAAAGCATTCGCGTTGCTTACTGCCATCTATGGCTTTTTTCAAACGAAATCCATTTCGTCTGACCTACTTTTGTTATGAAATATATCCCTATATTTCACCTACGGGCCGCACTAAAGTACGTTCCAAATTTATCCAGTCAATGTGGTCAACAGCTAAGAAAAGTAGGCAAAAGAAGCCGCTCTCCAACAAAGCGCTTACCCTATTTTTTATAAACTCAAAAGGCCGTGCACTCTTTATTAAAACAAGAGGTCCCCGACAAAACACCACTCAATTGGCTATCCTTGCCAATTGTCCTATTGAGTTTGTAATAAAAAATAGCGAGCTTTGAGTCGCGACAAAATCAAAAGCATGTGCTTCGCACACTAAAAAACTAGGTAAGGCCTTAGGTATGCATTTTTTGCTTTTTCTCGTCATTCCGGCGGTTTTTAAGCCGGAATCTATTTTTTAAAAAGCACTAAATTGTATATCCTACGATGGCTGTCCAAATAAGATTCGTTCGGCTACCGACTAGCTCCGGTCATGTCTTGAATCCATAAACTCGAAGAACTCGCTTGGCTCAAACTTCCCTTCGCGCACCAAATTCAGAAATTCCTTGTGATCCTCGCAAAGCTCTTGGTTGCGCACAACAGCAGAAGGCCAATGTTTCTGCTTCTTGAAAGTTGTTGCCCATTTCCTAGCGGCCCCTCTCACACGGACAAATGTAAGGTGAAGATTGGTGTTGACGTCCTCCCGAGAAGCGGCGATTAATTCACTTTTTCGGCAAGGATCTTCGATAGTAGGAAAACCAGAGACCGTGGATTTCTTCTTACGCCGGAATGGTTCGCCACGCTTCGCCAAAGCTTCAATGTTGAATTCGTCGTTCTTGAAGTAGACGTTCTTAGAAGCATTACAAATTTGCAGTGTATTCAATTCATATATATCCCGGGGCTTTGTGAGGTCCACCGTAAGCTTTGCTCCGCCACCTACGCTATAAACTTCCGGGTCAAAGAAAAAAATCGCTTTGTCAGGGCCTACCGGGAGAAAAATCTGCAATCCCTTGCAAGCGAGCCCGGTATTGCTTCCGAACTTCATAAACTTCAGGAACTGGTTGTAAAGGACAACGGGGTTATCAGACGCAACCAATTCGCAGTCCGTCTTGTTGAGCAGGATCTTGTAATCAAGATCTAGCATTAGTGGATAATTTTGGACAACCAAGCCAACTGAATAGCGGCCGGCTTCCTTAAGCTCTATCTTGAACTTGCTGAGATCGTAATCCTTGGCCTCAGGCATGTGGCCCAGTAAACGCTTCATCATCTGATCGTTCATGTCTTGGAGCGCATCGATCGAATAGGCACTCCTACCGTACTGGGCTAAAACGTAGATCATCAACATCAAATGGATTGGCGACCCTGGTGGTGGCGGAGAATTGTTGTCGATTAATCGGAATATTTCAGCGGCTTGGCCCTCACTTTCACCAAGGGCATGCTCCACCGTTTGATCTTTGCCGTAGAAATAATCGCGATAGCATTGGCTCTTGAGGTTCGCAGACAAAATTTTTCGCTGACGCGGTATATTCCACAAATTAATGCTTTTACCGTTGCGGGAGAACCGCCTCAGGTAAAATTTCGGAACAAAGTGGTGCTTCTTGTTTTCAGGCATTCTCGAAAGGCCTAACGCTTAACACATGAGGATTCTAGAGGCGTTTTTTCAGCGAAAAAAATTCTCACCATGATGTTTTTGTTAAGCATACTTACTCACCAATAGCTGATTTTACTAAACTCGCAGCAACAGTTTTGATTACCTCAAATGTCATTACACCACCTTTACTGCTAATTAGTGTCTTAGTTTTTGACCAAGTCGATTGCTCTCGAACAGAATCAAGGAATTCATGACCGTGCCATGTTAATTCCTTAACATTGAAACCGTTTGCACCTTTACTTATTGTTCGAGAAATAGAAGCTCGAATTAACCCAATTTCTTCAAGCATTTGAACATGGTAAGAAATTTCATAATCTCTATCCTTTTCAAATTCACTAAGACTTAACATTTGAGTTGGCTCTAAAGCCTCAACTTTAAGCATAATTTCACGAACTGTATCCCAATTTCTCTGCATAAATGTCCTTGTATGCCTAACGCTTATTATCGAGTATGTCGTATTTATAATTTCTAGATTTAATTTTCATTTTTATCAATTATAGCTCTTACCCTTTGATTTTATTCGTATTTATACCGTCATGCCATCAAAACAGCAAGGAGTTGCAAAAGCAAAAGGAGACCTGACTTTAATGCGACTTTTTATGTTTCCTATTAAATACTATGAGCAAAATATTTTCCATCGTTAAATTAGTCACATAGTATTTTTAAGTAAAACAAAATGAGCCCAGACAAATTTACACAATAAAATTTATCATGAAATCTATCGCCATAAAAATATAGAAAATATAATAAAAATCAATGCCATATGTTTTAATTGGTTGATTTTTTGCGGTTGTCGCCTTTTACTTTTGGCTCGTATCTCGTATCTCGTATCTCGTAACTAGAACCTGCTTTTAAACTGCTTTAGTCTGCTTCTCGCTGCTTTTTCACTACGTAGCGTGTTGATCTGCCGCCACCAGCTAGTGGTTTAAGGCATTGTTTATTTACTAAGTCAGCCAGATCACGGGTGGCGGTGGCTTTACTGACTGCGGCTATGCTTTGGTATTTACGGGCATTGATGCCTAGCTCAAACTCTTCGCCTTGAGAGTCTAATAAACGATTGAGCACTTTAACCTGACGTTCCGATAGTACGGTTTGGCTATGTTGCTGCCAAAATCTGCTTTTATCCACCACTCGTTCAATACGCTGCAGGCCTTGTTCAATAGCCTGATTAAATATAGTTAAAAACCACACCAACCAATCGGTCACATCATTGATTTGATTGTTTGCTTGCTGACTGTTTGTTTTAACTCTTTGGGTGGCTTCAAGTATTTGGTAGTAGCGTTTACGGTTTTGCTCGATAGCGCTACTCAGTGAATAAAAACGGATACTGGTGTTTTCCCATTGTGCCAAAGCCCGATCGGTTAAAGCTCTTGCGGTGCGGCCATTACCATCTTCAAAAGGGTGTAGAGTGATAAACCATAAATGGGCAAAAGCCGCGCGAATTATTCCTGCACCATCAGTAGCCTTATTGGGTTGTTGGGGTGTATTAAACCAAGCCGTAAAATGGGTGAGCTGTTTTTCTAAATCTGCTTTGGGAGGGGCTTCAAAATGTACTGTTTCTTGGCCTCTACTTTGGGATACGACTTGCATAGGTGCGTCATCACGCAATTCGCCTATTTTAATTTTGCGTAAAAGTGGCGCCTGAGGAAATAAGGCACTCTGCCATTGACATAGTTGGTCTATCGTCAATGATTCATCTAAGTTTGCTGTAACCTGTGTTAATAGTTTGACCAAACTATCGGTTTGCTCAGTAGGCTGGGATATTTGACCAGTAGTAAAGCCTGCCTGTTCTAGCCCTAAGTGGCGAGCTACGGAAGAACGCACAGACCCTAGGTTAAGGTGTTCGCCTTCTATCTCGGAAGTGTTGATGGCGTTTTGGATCAAAGCGTCCATTTGGGCCTGTACATCAAGGTCTTTAGGTAAGTCAGTCGATTTAACGAGCAAACGCTGGTGATTGGTTAATACCTCTTGTAGTAGAGGTTTAACTAGGTGATCTTCATAAGTAAAGTCTGTCCAATTTGGATATTGCCAGATGTACATAAAAGCGCCTTAAAGTATTAAGTTTAATTGCAGTGAGCCGAATACCGGTCCTTATTCGGCTCATATTATGAGCCGAATAGTATAGCTTAATCGGCTCAATTACTAATCAATACTTTTATTGTTCACTTTAACTTACCATGACACCCATCGCAAACTTACCATGACACCCATCGGAAGGGATAATATAAAATTTAATAAAATCAATGTTATATGTTTATAGATGGGGGCTTCTGCTGTTGTCGGCTTTTACTTTTTGCTCGAATCTTGTAACTAGAACCTGCTTTTAAACTGCTTCACTCAGCCCCATTCTGCTTAGTCTGCATCACGCTGCTTTTTCCTCTGCGCTACTCTTTGACACGCTTTTGGTCTTTTGTTTTAAAATGGATTCCTGCTAACAACATGCAGGAATGACAAACTTTAAGGTTGTTCGAATCTCGTAATTAGAACCTGCTTTTAAGCTGCTTCATGCTGTTCCACTCTGTTTCAATCTGCCGAATATCGTTTTTTCTATCCCCTAGCCGCTATCTCCTATCTACTGCTTTTTCTGTCCCATTCTGTTTATTCTGTATCACGCTGCTTTATTCATGTTTAATCTGTGCCAAATAGGCTTGCAGGTTTTTGTCTTTTTCATTGGGGTAGCGGTTATCTGAGACGGTGAATTCGGTTATCCGGTCTAGGCGGAAGTTGCGGAATGATTGGCGTAATTCGCACCAGCCGGCTAATAACCATACAGGGCTAAATGAAATCAGGGCTAGGGGCCAAATAGTGCGTTGGCTGGTTTGGTCTTGTAAGTCTAGGTAATTGAACTGAATTTTTTGTTTTCTGCGAATACATTCTCTGACTTGGGTAAAGCTGACTTCCCAAGGTATTTTATAATGGCTCGGAGCCGAAAAGGTACTGATTTGATGTAATTCGTGAAGTAATGGTGCCGGCAAGGTCGCTTGAATTTTTTTATAGGCATTTTGTGCTTTGACTGCGAAGAGTTCGTCTGTCCAGTTGCTTACCATGCCAATACCTAAGGCTATGGCTTCTAATTCATCTGCATCAAACATGATAGGCGGTAAGTGGTAACTTTTATCTATCACATACCCTACCCCAGCCTCGCCATTAATGGGTACACCTGAGTCTAGTAGATTTTGGATATCACGATAAATGGTGCGCGTAGATACTTCAAAAGCTTCGGCTAAGGTGTCTGCCGTTACTGCTCGGTGCATTCTGCGTAAATAATGTACTATGTCGTTTAACCGCTCAGCTCTATGCATGGCATAAACCCTAAAGTGACGTTTTTATTAAATTTAAGTCTATTGAAACACTACTGACAGAAGCTGTCAGTAGTTAACCACTAAGATTTAGCTGCGTTAAACAACAACTCACTGGAGAATATTATGATTGGTTATGTAACCTTAGGTACCGCAGACTTAGAAAAATCGAGCGCATTTTATGATGCATTACTTGGCACTATAGGTGCGAAACGGTTTATGGAAGAGGCGGGTTATTTTATTGCTTGGGCAAAATCACCTGAGGAACCTTCTATTGCTGTGTCTATTCCTTTTAATAAAGAGCCAGCCACTGTAGGCAATGGCACTATGGTCGCTGTTTATTTAGAAACCCCTGAGCAAGTCAAAGATTTTTATAATAAGGCCTTAGAGCTAGGCGGTACCTGTGAAGGTAAACCTGGATTTAGACCTGAAGGAGCAGAGTTTGGTTTTTATGGCGCATATTTTAGAGACTTAGACGGCAATAAGCTTAATGGGTTTTGTATGGTACAAGGTGCTAATAAGTAGCAGCCTGAATTAGCGGGAACGAGTTTGTTTCCGTGCTCAATTTATTTATTCGAGGACGAAATTAAATGATAAGTGCTAAAGCTAGCTGCCTATGTGGTGCAGTTAAAATTACAGCTAAAGATGTTAACCCTAAATTTACTGTATGCCACTGTGTTACTTGTCGAGAATGGGGTGGCTCGGCATTTTTTGCTGTTGAATGCGGCACAAGTATCGAGATAGAGGGAGAAGATAAAGTAAAAATGTATGCTTCTTCGTCTTGGGCTACCCGCGGATTTTGCAGTGACTGTGGCACCCACTTATTTTTTAAATTTAGTGAAAGTGGCGATTACAATATGTCTGTAGGTATATTTAAAAACTTATCAGATTTGGAAATGGATCTGCAATATTATAGCGACCAACGTCCTGATTATTATTGTTTTTCGAATAAAACTAAAGAGTTAAGTAAGGCAGAAATTATGGATTCTTTGGGTCTGTAGTCTAATTTCGGTATATGGGCAGACTTATACCAATTCCATTAAATTCTCGCTGAGTGTACATTTATTTATTGGGGTTGGTATTACCATGATAGATATGGATAACTAATTTTTTGCCCAGAATGAGTCGAATCTCACTGTTTAATCGGCTCATGTCCTCATTTCCCGTAGGGGTAAGTAAGAACTAATGGAATGCCGGATGGGGAGTACCGATGGTATTTTGATTTTAAGGTTTATTTGCTGCTCTATGTGTCACTCTGTGACGAAATTTTTCGTAAATAGCAAGGAGGATTGTCGTACGTAATAACGTGTTATTGCTAGACAATCCATCGCCGCTAGGCACAAAAAGAGCGTTACCGAGCGGTTCGGCTTATTCAGTATTCAGGTTATTTACTATTCACTGCCTTTAAAGAATGGATTCCTGCTAACAAAATGTAGGAATGACGAAGTTTACAGTCAGACATTTATCTAGAGCCTACTTTTGAACTGCATCAGTGCCTCCCATTTTGCTCTCAATGACTTCTACATTTACTATTTCAGATTGATATTTTCCAATATTAACTTGGACTTGGTAGCGTGCTTCACTTGCGGGCAGGTCAACATATTTAACTAAATTGCGAGTAAAATAAGCCGCTAATACTTGCCCTTGTAGTGCTACTTGAGATAACTCAGGCTGTGAAAAAGCAGGTTCTGCTTCAAGGCCAGGATCTTTATCCACTATTTCACCTTTATAGCTTTGCCCCGTATCTATATTCAGCACCGATATGATAATGCTGGCGTCTGCAATCAAGTCGGTCATTTCTATCTGATAAAATCCGCAGATTGGAAAACGCACAAACGTCCCATCTTCTATATGCTGCCCGGTTTCAAATACGATTTCACTGGGTAAGTTGATGGCAATACCTGCGAAATCTGCAAAGACACTGATATGGGGGGAGCATTTGTTTTGCACATCCGAATACAATTCAATGTGATTAAAATCAGCATTATTGATCATCATTTGTTCCCTCTTTTGTAAATCACTTGTTTGGCATGACAGCAGACTCAAGACTAAAATTATTATCGCACTTACCGTACATGCCGCATTTGGATTGACCCCAGTTTGGTATCGTTGCAGGTAACTCATTAATACCCAATACATCAATCAAACGTATCCTTTTGCGAGCAGACCAATGGAGCTGAAAATTGACGGTTATACCTTTGCAGAATGTTAGAGCAACACATGCTCAAGGTTAATCTACTAATAGCTGAGAAATATCTAAAGACCAGTTTTTAACAACTGGGTTTTTAGGATTTCTATTATCAAGGGTATGTAAAAACAGTGTGTTATCCAATACGCGCCACTTGGTAATATTTCCATTGTCGATACCCAGCTTGAGTAATTCTAGGCCATCTGGGTATTGCTCATTAAACAATAATATATGGTTATAATTGTTGTGGTATATCTCGGCTGACTGTCTTTGGGTTGTGCTGTAATAGAGCACTAAAGACTGACCTGGCTGTAACATCCGTTGCTCAAAGTATTTGTCTAAATCGTGAGAATTTGCTTCGGCTTCAGTCAATAATTTAAATTCCCCCGTGCTAATGCTATAAACATATAGCCCGAGTTTGGGCCTTGGGGCTAAGTAACTCACCGCAACTAGCAGTTGCTCTGATGTCAAACAAGCAAGATCAACAACACTATAATTTAGCCAGTTTTCAGCACTGGCGTTAAGGCCGTGGGTGGTTAATGGTGTTTTAGCGGTTATTAGCTTGCCTTTGTTGACTGGCCAAAGGTCAAAGCGAAATTCAGATGGGTGATTAATGAATGCTTGCGTACCTTCGGTGGTGTCGAAGATAAAACCTGTTTGCTTGGTGTCAATGATAGAGTTTGCAGTTACTAAACGTCCCGTAGAACCGCCTTCAACTTTTACCTTCCGACATAATGTTTGACTGCTCTGAGGGGATGGTGAATTTGGGTAATTTGATATGGCTACTAGCTCTGCACCAACCAATGGATGCACCGTAGTGGGCACAGGTTTGGGGTGTTTATCGAAAAATGAAAACATATCAAACTTCCTTGAGTAAACAATGCTGGTGATAATCGTCATCAGTAAAAGCAAGACGAACAAGGTGCACTTATTCATTGTATATCCCACTATCGAGATGCTTCAAAGCATGTCGCCAAGATAAATACTGTCACTTTGAAGTCTCGAATCCGTTATTAAAAACCATGAGTTTATAGAGAGCAATAGTGAATAGATAGAAGCAAGTTGCCGAGTTATTTGTATTTATACACCCCAAATACGCGTTAGAACCATGTTTATATAATCATTCCTGCATGCTGTTATTTTTTGCTCAAATACTAGGTGTTAATTGTGCTGGGAGCACTGCGACATTCATTTCGTTTACCACAGGTTTTACTATACATTTATCCCGCAACATTTTTTAAATTTTAGACCACTATTGCAAGGACACAGATCATTACGCCCAACCTTGGCCAATTTACGCCTTACGGGCGTTTGAGGTGCAAAGCAATTTGATTTGCTGCAACAGCTACCTTCTGATTTTTCACTGGATGGGGTATTACTCAATTCGTTCATGGTTGTTCCCTAAGACCTAAGTTATTTCACATTTACGTCAGCCAAAAATCGGCTAACCATGCAAGGTGCGTTGTACTCTTTTAACTGGCACATTATCGCCATAAATAAAACATCCTTTAATCACATAAAAATTAAATTATTTTTTCATGACCAAGAAAGTAATGGAGTCAATTATTGACTCCATTCTGACGTTTGTGTGTTTCAATTAACGAAAAGCACAGATACACAAAGTTTGTAGTTTCATATACCTAAACTATTATGCATTTTTAAAAACTATAAGTTGCTGATATACGGAAACTACGAGGCGTACCCGGTTGTACCCAAGTGTCTGAGTAAGAGTTAGTGTAATGCTCTTCGTCAAACAGGTTATTAACTTCTGCTCGCAAAGTAAGAGAATTTGTTATTTCGTAGCTAGATGCGATCCGTACCGTCGTATACTCAGGCAATTTGAAACTTGGGTCACCAAAGCCGCCACTTCTTTCTCCTACATAAACTAACCCAGCTATTAAATCTAGCTCTCTACCAGCAAACTCAGCTTGCTGAACCATTTGTAGACTCAATTGATTTTTAGCAACATTAAGTAGGTCTGAGCCAGCTGGAATAAAGTTATAAGAAATAGCATCGGTATAGTCATTTTTGGTTTCAGCATCAACATAAGAATATGAAATCCGTAGACTGAATGTATCTGTAAGCTCTCCGGTTAAATCAAGCTCGACGCCTTTACTTGCAGCTTCGCCTATGGCCGTAGCGTTAAAGTCGGCATCGAAGGTCGCGATGTTAGACTGTTTAACATCAAAGATTGCAATTGTTCCCGATAGTGCTCCGTCATTTAGGGCAAACTTTACGCCTATTTCTGCTGATTCTGATTGATTAGGCGCTAAGTCGTTCTCATCTGTGGCGCCAGAAAGAGGGCGGAAGTTTTCGCCGTATGCAACATAAAAAGATAACGCGTCTGAGGCTTTATAGACAACACCTAATTGTGGGCTGATTTTTGATTTAGCGTATTCAGAAACACTTTCTGAGCCTCGGTTAACTAGCTTTTGCTGATAATCATCAAAACGCGCGCCGATACGAATATCCAGCTTTTCGGTTAAGCTAATCTGATCTTGAATATACAAGCCCGCACTCTTTTGTGTTTCTATTCGGTCAATATTACTCGCCAAATCTAAAGAAGACTCTGGATACTGTCCGTATACCGGAGCAAAAATGTTAATACTCTGGTCAGTTGACCTATCTCTAAGCGCAAATTGATCATTCTCGAATTTATCTGCGTCGATCCCTACAATGAGTTTGTGACTTAATGCACCGGTTTCAAAATTTCCGCTTAATTCTGCACGAAATACTTGATAGATAGCATTATAGTCGCGATAACGGCTAAAACGTCCAAAGTTCCCGTCTTCGTCAGGTGCTGAAAAACCATTTTCGGACGCAAGCCCTTCTAGTGAGGTATCACGGTAGTTAAAACCAACAAGTGCACTCCAGTTGTCGTTTATATCTTGTTGAAATTCAATTTGGTGGCCAAGTACATCGGTTTCTATCGGCCCATAACCTGGCTCACCGAGAAAACGACTTTCTGGTATTACCCCGAGCTCTTTATCAATCGCAATAACACCACGATCAAATGGGATCTCCTGATGACTGTATTCGAGTTCGTAAGTTAACTGACTTTCATCACTAATATTCCATAAAATAGATGGACTCAAGCCTTGTTTCGTTGTTTCAACTGTGTCGCGAAAACTTTCTGCATCTTCATAAAAACCAACCAATCTGATAGCGACGTCATCGGAAATGGCGGTATTGATATCTAAATCGGCTCGCGCTGTGTTGAAACTACCGACTGACAAACTGACTTCGGCTTTCTCATTAAAGTTGGCCCGTTTGGTCACTAGATTGATCGTACCACCTGGCTCTCCACGGCCAAACAATGCAGCACGCGGGCCTTTTAATACCTCAACTGACTCTATGCCAGACAAGTCACGAGTACCGCCAAAACCACGGCCAGCATTAAAACCGTTAACGAGGTAGTTGCTAGGTAGATTTTCGTCCCCTACAAAGCCACGTACCGCAAAGCTATTCCATAAGCCTCCAAAGTTATTCTGACGAGCAACGGAAGCTGAAAGGTCTAGCGCTTGGGTCAGGTCGACAGCCCCTGCATTTTGAAGGGCTTCACTGTCTATATTTAACTCTGATTGTGGGGTTTCTAAAGGACTAAAGTTTCCTTGGTATGCTTGGCGAGAGCCAATGACTTCAACACGTTCTAATTTACCTGACGCTTCTGAATCAACGTCTTGAACTTGCTCGCTGACATTAGCATGTACAGGTAGCACAAGCGCACCTGCAACACACATCGCCAAATGCGCTAGCTTAAGTTCTTTTATATTTTTCATTTGGTGGACCTTGTAATAGATATAAATTTATAGCTTTGGGTTGTTCTGTTGCGTGTGTTCAAAACGCGGCAAACGATTCAAGTAGGTTTTATCGAATGCGTCAGGGTTAAATAGCCAGGGATAATAAAAAACGCGAAGAGAGTGGTGAAAATCTCGAATTTTCTGCTCGTACTTATACGCAGCCAAAGCGTCAGTTTCGGCAAGGCTTGTGATCAATTTTAATATGAGCATGGGCGGCGAAAGCATGGCAATGTAACCCGCTAATTGATGTTTTTTGAACGTTGCGTCTCTGTACTCAATGGATAGTGGCGCTGCAACTTGATCCCCCACTTGCTGAAAGGCGTAATACCAGGCCCAATCGAATCCTTCTTCATTTTTTTGATAATCACTGTAGTCAGGGTGTGTCACGCTGAAGGCATCCATAGTGGTTTTAACTGGCAAGTCCCATGCGTCGTTTACCGCTTCTCGTTGAGTCAGTAAAATATCACTGCCTTTGGGTGAGTGAACGTTTTGATTGATAGCTAGGTTACCTAGAATAGGTATCACAAATGCAAACAATGCCCATAGGCCAATCAAACCAGACGCAATGCGCGGTGCACTGCTGGCTTTTTTGCCGAGATAAAGACTCAATGCGGTCCAAAAAGCAAAATATATTGCGCACCAGAGTGAAACTAACAGTACATTCGTTATTGTGGTGCCGCTGACTAACGCGCCTATATAAAAAGGCAACAACAAGCAGGAAAAAATTGCCATAAAGCGCACTGCTGCTCTGGCTCCCCATAGCGCATATGAAGATTTAGCCGTGGTGACAAGGAAATCATGCCTGCCATTAGTCCGTTCATTAGCGATTAGGTCATGGAACAATAGAATCAAAAATAGCGGAGAAAGCGCACTGATGACAAAGGCAAAATCCATTTTACCTGTTTGCGCCAGCTCAGGGTTTTGTGCGTCGCTTTCATAAATTTGCCCTTCTAAGGCAAGCATTTTAATACGGTGTTTCCACGGATAAATATCCCGCTCCCCCAGTGCTGCAAAGGCGAGGTTTGACGGCTCTGAATAAGTTAGATGAAAGCTATAGTATGCAAGGTAACCTGGATCATCATACTTAGCTTGTGCCTCTATGCGGTCAACGTTATCTGCTTGCTTCAAGCGTTCAATGGTTTGTCGTTGCGCGCTCACTTCGCTTAAACCTGTAATTACTGCAAAAGCTGATATCAAAAAACTGCACAATAAAAGCACCACAACATAGCGTTGTCGCAGCATAAAACGCCACTCCCGGCGTATTGGACTAATTGTTAGGTTGGTTTTTTTACCGTTCATATTGCGCGCCTCCCTGCAAACTTAATCAATACTAATAAAATGGCTATCCATAGGAATAATTGGAAAAACGAGTGAGTACTTCGGGATAAACGTGTGCTGGCATCGTCTATGATAAAATTAAAACCTTTTATCATCTGCCAATTTGTGGCGCTAACACGGGCCTTTTTCCAAGCTTCTTCGCCATTATTTCTATTGAGATCATCAAGGTAGCTTAGTTGCTCCGTTTGGATTTGATTGAGGGATTGCACAAAGCTAAATCTGAGCTCTTCGGTTTCTCTAATAAAACGATGATGAGTTTCTATACTCGTGCCAGCAGTTATCATCGATAGCGCCTGAATGGCCACTTTGGGCGATAACCATCCAAAGTTTCGAGATATTTGAGTTTGTTGCAATTCTTGCTGCATACGCACTTCAGAAAATTGTTTAAGCACCTCAGTTAGTTTTGCTTCAGAAATAGTGGCAACCAAACCTCTAAAGTTGATAGGAAGGGCTTCAACAGAGTCGACATTATATTGCTGCAACAAAGACTGTTTAAGCTTGGCAAATGCTGGGTCATTACTATTGTGACCATCACCCAATTTACGTAGTTCTGCTATCACCGCAAAATCAGTCTCAAGCTTACCAGCTGAAGGTAAAGAAATGGCCGCAGTGGTGCTGGCTATGCGTGGCATGGCGATACATAGTAATATCCAAACAAAGGTCAAAGCAGTAAAACTTGCGCTGTTTTTCGATAAGGCTGTTGAAAACAACAAAACAAGGAGTGCCCAGGCCGATAAATAGAGGGTGTAAGCACCTAAAAAACTAACAACAACTAATAGACTTTCGCCTTGAAAAACAGCAAATCCTCCAGACAAGCCCAAAGGAAAAATGATAAGAAACACAACAGAAAGTAACGCCAAACCTTTCCCCATAATAATGGTAGAAATCGATGTACCTTGAGCCAATAAAAACGAAAGGGTTTGCGATTCTCGTTCGCGACTTATTGCACTGTAACCAATTAAAATTAATAGTAAGGGAGCAAGTATCTGCACAACAAAGGCAGGAGATAAGTTACCCAATTTAGTCAGGCCAGTGCCCTGTTTTTGTTCAGCAAACATCGCACTGTTTTGGCGATGTCCTTCTAAAAATATTGAATTACCAGTATACGCATCTACCCCAGGGTCAAGCATACTTAAGGGGGACGGAGTTCTAAACGCATAGTGTCCATAATGCACCATACGATGTGGATGTTTGTCGGGCTGCTGCATGAAGGTTTCTTCTGAACTATGTTGCATGGCTTGCCTGTCGTGGCTTAGTTCATGCATTTTGAAAGCTGTCACAACCACCGACGAAAAGGTCAGTAGCACTCCAATAATAAGGACCGAAATCGCCAGCTTAGAGCGAAACCAATAACGCCACTCATCTTTCGCTACACACCAAATCTGGGCTTTTGGGATACGGCTCATTGTGTCTGCCTTTGGGCAAAAGCTGCGTGCACCTGTTCTGTATCAATTCGTTGATTATCAGCGGCTTCAAATTCACCCACTAGTTCGCCTTTGCGAAGTAAGCCAATACGATTGGCGACTTGACATGCTCCGTATACATCATGGGTAACCATTAAAATAGTTGAGCCAGCTGCGGCTAGCTCTGTTACCAATCGATTGAATTCGTCAATAGCAACAGGATCCAGCCCAGAGGTAGGTTCATCGAGTAAGAATATTGGAGCTTCGCGTAAAATAGCTAAGGCAATAGCCGTTTTTTGGCGCATGCCCTTCGAATAAGTGTGCATCTGCCTATCCCAAGCATCATTTTGCAAAGCCACTTTTTCAAAAGCATGATCAATATCGCTATTTGATTTATTGATATCTGCAAGAGATAAAAAGTATTCAACGTTCTCTCTTGCAGTCAAGTGTGGATAAAGTGTTGCATTTTCAGGAAGATAAGCTGTTTTTCTTCTAGTGGTATCAAGTGTGGAGTTGACATTTTCACCATCAATAATAGCTTGGCCACTGGTAGGAATATTAAAGCCAAGAAACGTTTTAAGAGTCGTTGATTTACCGGCACCATTACCGCCAAGTAAAGCATATATTTCGCCCTTAGCGACTCTAAAGTTTAAGTCTTTTAAAATGGTCGAGTGGTTAATCTCGACACACAAAGACTTGGCCTCTATTAAAATATTTCTGTCCTTACTTTTAGTCACACCGCACTCTTTTGTTATGTTATAACACCATGTTGGTTATGTTATAATATAACGAAGCCTGTTATCAAATATTAATTTTTACAACGCTATGCTATTTTTGATGTTTGTTCGTCAATTGTTCTATTGAATTATTCATAAAAATAGAAACTGAGCTTTGAGTCGGAGAAAATCAAAAGCATTTGTTTCTATTTTGCTGCGACTACAAATTCCCTATCAAAATATTGGCAGGGTGAAACTGGTTTATTTAGAAACAAAGTTTCGCCCAGTTGAGCGGCTTGCTATGGATAGCAAGCCTGAGTGCATTTCATAAACGAAGTAAATCTGGCGGCAGCTTGAAAAAAGCAAAGAAGCGAAGCTTATCGGTGGCACGGCACATCCTTTTATCTTTATAAAGGAAAAATCAGTTATGTGTTAACTGCGCTAATATTCGATCAAAAGCTCGATAATGTAACGCTTCGGCTAAGTGTTGATTTTGAATTTTTGTCATATAAGCCAGGCTGTCAAAATTAAAGTTTCCATTTGCAGTAAATCGTTTTGGTCTTTATGTTTTGCTTTAAAAAGCAATCCGGCTTTTATCGTACTATTAACAATTGCTGACTTATGGGTGACCTCGCAGATATTTTAACATCGGACAAATCATCAAAATAGGCTGTTCAAACAGCAGGCAGGTTTTTGCGCATACTCCTAAAAATGAGTTCAAGTACAATAAAGGTAAGTTTAGAGGCACATGAGAATGTTGCAGATTTACATAAAATACATAAGGAAAAAGACAATGTTTCCCAAGTAATGCCTGTGTTAATACTACTTATGCGATTTTTTAGTTTAGGCATAAACTAAGCTCTTGTTAAATAAAGCACACCGGTAAAAGTGAGTCTTTAGATCCGTGTGAGTGAATATATAAACTAAAACATAACGCCAGCAGGAGAGTCAGTTGATTCAGGTTTCTAATTTAACTATGGAGTACGTGCAAGAAGATGCACCGCTTCGTGTGCTTGATAATTTGAACTTTAGTATGGAGTCCGGCGACACAGTTGCCATTGTGGGGCCATCTGGCTCGGGTAAAACTACCTTACTGCAGCTCCTAGCAGCATTAGAACACCCATCACAAGGCCAAATTAGTATCGACAATCAAGCATTGTCACAGCTCACGCCCGACAAACTTGCCGACTTTAGGCGGGACAACATGGGCATTGTGTTTCAGTCTTTTCATTTGATTGATAGTTTAACCGCACTTGCCAATGCCGCGCTTCCTCTCGATATCGCTGGTAAATCAGACGCCACCAAACAGGCACATTGCATGCTCGAGCGCGTTGGCCTTGGGCATAGAATTAAACACTATCCTCAACAATTGTCGGGCGGCGAGCAGCAGCGTGTGGCAATTGCCCGTGCGCTAGTGCATGAACCTAGGTTGATTTTAGCCGACGAACCCACCGGCAACCTAGACGAAAAAACCGGAAAAACAGTTGCCGACCTATTATTTGGCCTGCACGCACAATCAAACTCAACCCTAGTGTTAGTCACCCACGACATGCGGCTAGCGCAGCGCTGTAAAAGACTATTTTGGCTAGAATCAGGTAAACTTAGGATAGAGGAAAATCGTGAACTTTCAGCTTAAATTTGCCTGGAGAGACTTGGTACAAAGCTTAAAACGCCTTTGGCTCTTTTGTGCTTGCCTGATGTTTGGTGTGTGTTTGGTCATGGCGGCAGCAAGCCTTTATCAAATGCTCGATCGGGTATTGTTATCTGATACTCGCGCTCTTATGGGAGGGGATGTTGAAGTTGAATTAACTGAGGCCCTTGATACAGACGTACTTAAGTGGATTGCAGACACTGGAGACATTTCACTTACCCGCGAACTTGACACTATGATGAGTACCGAGAACGACGATTTTGCCCTAGTGCAATTGCTGAGTATTGACAGTGCTTACCCGCTTTATGGTGAACTTAAGTTATCCCCTGAACAAACACTCGCAACAGCCTTACAAAACACTAATGGCCAATGGGGAGTGGCAATCGATCCAATTTTGGCCGAGCGCTCACAGCTTAGCATTGGCGATACAGTGTACATTGGTGAGCTAGCACTTACCGTTCGTGCAATTGTAATAGAACAGCCTGACCGAAGGCTCAGCGCCAATTGGCGAGGTGCGCCAGTTTTGATGTCAGAAGAGGCCATGGATGCGACAGATTTAATTAGCACTGGCAGTCGCGTTGAGTACGAATATCGAATACGTACCCCACAAGACGTACAAACATGGGAAACTAATTTCATCGCCCAATTTCCTAATACCGATTGGGAAATACAAACCTTTGAAGACCGCAGCCAACAAATAGCTGAGCGTTTATCACAAATCGCATCTGGTTTACTTATTGTTGCCTTTAGCACCTTATTTATTGGAGGCTTAGGAGTATTTAACAGCATTTCGGTTTATCTACAGAGTAAACGTGAAACCATCGCCACGTTAAAAGCCTGTGGCTTACGAGACGGCCGTATTGGCCAAGTATTTGTAGTGCAAATAGCGATTTTGGCGGCGGTATCTGGTTTTGTTGGGCTCATATTAGGCGCCGTACTTGCGTTAGTAGGTAGTCAAATATTAGCGCAAGACTTACCACTGGTTTTGCAAATAAGTGACATATTGCTAGCTGGCTTAGTCGCATGGAGCTTTGGTATTGTCACTGCATTCACTTTCGCGCTTCCCGCCTTAGGTAGAGCCTTGCAGGTAGATGTCGCGCATTTATTTAGAGCAAGTAACTTACGTGGTGATGTTATTTCGCCAAGCTGGCGCGTTGCGAGTTACCTATTTGTAGGCTTGCTTGGGACACTTGTACTGCTTGCTATTCCAAACGTTTTATTTGGTTTGGCTTTTCTTGTCACGGTAATAGTATGTTTGATGTTTTTCGAAGGTGTAGTGCATGGGCTACGTTGGCTGTCTCGCAACATGGAACAGCGCGTATGGTTAGCTAAACATGCTGCCACTCGCCTAGCCTTAGCCAACATGCATCGCCCAGGTACGCCCCTGCGTATTACTCTGCTTTCTTTAGGTACAGCGCTTACCTTGTTGGTAGCATGCACGGTAATTGTGGTGTCACTGCTTAGATTAGTGCAAACCACCATTCCAGAAGAATCACCTGCACTGGTGCTTTACGACGTACTGTCAAATCAAAAAGAAGCCGTCTCGCAAGCGACACAAAACTTTGACTCAGTCAGCAAACTCTCACTGTCGCCAATAGTACGTGGCAGAGTTTCAGCGATTAACAACACTCCTATTCGCGATCTCGTCAACCTTGATGTGAACTGGCAAGACATGGCTCGGGATGAACATAAACTAAGTTACCTGTCAGGCAATATCGACAGTATAAAAATAATCGACGGCGCCATTTGGGGCGAAAATTTTGTGCCTAGCGATGAGGGTGTCGACTTTGCCTTCATCATGGAAGACCGTGAAGCTGAGCAGATGCAGCTTAAACCCGGCGACCGCGTAAAGTTCACCCTAGTGGGTGTAGAGCGTAGCGGCCTGCTCACAGGCATTTATAGCCAACAAGGAATACAAACCCGCTTTTGGTTTGAGGCGATTTTTTCAGATGGCGCTTTAGACGACTTTATTAGCGCACACGTGGGCACCGTGTACATGAATGATCAAGAGGCACTAGCCTTGCAAACAGCCCTTGCTCGTAATTATCCGAATATTATCACTGTACGCACCAAAGACTTGATAGCATCGGCCAGTGACCTGCTCAACAAGGGCACAAGCGTGCTTAGCATGATATCGGCAATTAGCTTACTGATCAGCTTAATGGTGCTTGCTAGCGTCATGGCGGCAGGTAGAAGCAAACAAAGCTACCATGCGATTATTTTATACTGCATTGGCGCTCGAATATCCTATATCCGCAAAGCTATTACTATTGAATACACCCTTTTAGCGCTGGTGGTGAGTGCATTTTCGATTGCCTTAGGACTCACAATAGCGGCGCTTGTGCTGCAGTTTAGGCTAAAAGTGTTTATGTTTGATGTGTATTGGCTAGGCGCTGCGGTAGCAATAATTTCGTCGGTCATTGTTTTTGGATTGGGGGCATTATATTTGTTTCAAAAGTTGAAGATACAGCCTGCTCAGTTGTTAAAGGAGGGGGCGTCCTGATCACGAATTCAACCACGAACTTAATCATACATTACAAGGGGTATTCGTGCTTAACCGTTGCCGATCATAAACTTCATGACGCCGATTGTAACTAATTAGGCTTCTGATAAATTACAATGCTCAGAAATTACATTAAATACTACTTATTTTCCCTCTGTGTAGCGTGAGCGTGGCCCCTTTTTTTCATTCTACTCAGTGTGTTTCCCACTGTACTTATCTTTTTTTAACATCTCTCAACTATTTACTAGTCACTGTTTTGCTTGATTTTCACTCTGTAGTGAACACTTTTTAGTCTTTCGGTGTCGTCGCCTTATTATACTTTAGTATAACACCTAGAAAATTTATTTTGATTTGATTAATTTATTAGGTGGATATAAGTTACCGAGTTGTTATTTGAGGTGTGTTTTACAAACATTATTAAATTCAATGTCTTGCGTGTATTCTAGGTTGTTTAATTTATGATTTTGTTTTGTATATGAAGTGTGTTCTATATATAGAATAAGCCTAAGTTTGTTGAATAGGTGTTTTATTATATATAAAATAAAATTGTAGGTGTTAAACGTTTGTGTGACTATGTTTGTGAATTGTTAATAATAATTCTGGCTAAATAAGCACTTCCACGAGGCACACAACATGACTAAACACATAAACAATAATAACTTTTCTAAAACAAAACTTTCTCTTTTAGTGGCGAGAAGCATGAAAGGGGCGGCATTGTCTTTATTGATCGGTTCTTCTCATTTCTCTGCATTGGCTCAGCAAGGAGGCGACTCTAGTGTCGACGCTGAAGAAGCGGATGGTACGGAAGTCATTCAGGTGCGTGGTCTACGATCGAGTTTAGACAGAGCAAAATTACTTAAGCGTGATGCTGGAACCGTTATCGAAGCAATCACTTCAGAAGATATTGGGCAATTTTCCGACGACAGTATAGCGGGGGCGTTACAGCGGGTACCTGGCATTCAAATTGAACGCGACGATGCAGGAACCGATGGTGATAGAGTCTCAATTCGAGGTTTAGGACCTGAGTTTGTAAATTCTACAGTTAATGGCCGTACTGTTCTTTCTGCAGGTAACGAGGGTAAAGCCCTACGTAAAATGAACTTTAATGTGTTTCCACCTAATATTTTAAGTGGTGTGAGGGTAGCTAAAGGCCAAACGGCTGCTAGCCCTGAAAGTGGATTAGCTGGACAAGTTGATTTATTAACATTACGTCCATTAGACATGCCGCAACTCAGAGGTAAAAATAACTTAGGCATGGTTTCTGTTAAAGGCACAAGCCATGATCGTTTTGATGATAATGGTTTCACAGTAAACGGTTTATATGCCCATAAAAATAAAAGTGAAGACTTTGGGTTTTACATTGCTGCCGTGGTGTCTGAAGACGTAACGTCGAGAGATCAAGTATTCCAAAATTATACAACAAGAGATGTTTTAATAGAAAATAATGGTATTCCAGGTTACCAAGATGGCTCTGTCGATGGAGAATCAGCTGATACTAAAGTAACGGGGGTTACGGTACCTAATTCCACTAACTATAGACCTATTCGCAGCACTGCAGAACGAACTTCCCTTTCAGCTGGGGCACAGTGGTATATAAACGACGAATTTTCAGCAATTTGGGATTTTACTTATTCTAAATTTGCTAACCATTCGCACCGTAATAATTTGCAAATAAACCAAGGTGGTATTTGGGCGGGTACTGTTTTTGCTGCCGATTCTGTAGAAATCGATGAAAACAATATACTGCAATATGCGGATTTTTCAGATGCAGATATAGTTGGCTCTATTGGAAATCGCATTCAAACAATGGAGTTTGACAACACCACAGACAATCTCATCACTGGCTTAAATTTAAAGTGGCAAAAAGATGATTGGACAATATCGTTAGATGGCTCTCTATCTACCTTAGAATATAATCAGCTATTACAATTTCCAATTTTTGACCTAAATGATCTAGATGAAACAACTTACTCAATTGACCTGCGCGGAGAGTACCCTACAGTTAGTAATGTTTCCTCTTTCAGTGATCCTACAAATGTTAGTTATGTTACCGCTACTTCTCGTGATATTGATGTTTCGGGCGATAATGCCGGCTTAAAATTAGACTTCAAGTATGATTTGGATGGTGAGTTCATTACTACGATTGAATTCGGTGCTAGCTACAATCAAACCTCATTAGATGTAGAGCGTCGCCAGACGGCAGCACAGTTTATTGCTGCTAATCTTGGCACAGAAACCACCGCAGCTATTAATGCCACAATTAATGGTACTCAAACACCAGAGGTATTTTTCGCTGGTGAAGGTGTCTATCCTTCAACTTGGTTAATGGCTGATTTTGATGAAGTTACTGCAATTATTCCTGACCTTGCTGGCCGTGTAGAAGCGGTTAGAGATCAAGACAGTTATGATTCAGAAGAAACTGTCTTAGCTTTTTACGCTCAGGCTAATATAGATACTGAAATTGCTGGCTTACCTGTAACCGGTAATATTGGCGCTCGGTACATTAATACAGAGAATACGTCTAATGCTTTAACTCAAGTAGCTGGTGCTACCAGTGTCTTTACTGAAGTTGGTAATGATTACTGGACATTCCTACCCAGTGTTAATGTGAATTTTGAGTTAGATGAAGGATTAAAACTGAGACTTGCAGCTTCAAAAACTTTATCACGTCCAGACTTTCAAGATATGTCTCCTATAGGTAATATTACCCTACCTGATGACACTAATCCTGACGCATCTGATATTGGTACCGCCACCTATGGTAATCCTGATTTAAATCCTATGACATCGCTTAATTTTGATATCACCCTAGAAAAATATATGGAAAATGATGGAGCTTTAGTTGCCAGTATTTTTTATAAGGATGTGTCAGACTTTATTATCCGATCGCTGGAGTCTGAAGTACCTTTACAAGGGCAAGATCCTTTGATTTTGTTTAATGTTACCCGACCTATCAATTTTTCAGACGGTTCGGTTGAAGGCTTCGAAATTGGTATTTTCCAACCTATGGATAAGTTAATTCCAGAGCTAGAAGGTTTTGGCTTTTCGGCTAATTACACCTACGTTGATAGTAAGTTTGAAAAAGACGTGGGTAACGCTGGATTTGGTTTCCCTGGTACCTCTAAAAATAATCTTAACCTAATGGCTTATTATGAAAACGATGTAATCACTACACGAGTTTCATATATCTGGCGAGATGCTTTTTTCAGAAGCTTAGCGGGTACAGGTTCACAAACCACAACTGCTAGATTTACTGGCGAAACTGAAAGTCTGAATATCAATGTAGCATGGCATGCAACCAAAGACTTAACCTTGAGTCTCAATGGTTCAAACCTTACTGACAGTATTCGTCGTGATTATATAGGTTTTGAAACTACCTATCTTGACGCATTTGCCGCAGGACGTAGCTTTGCAGTTACAGCTGCTTATAAGTTTTAATTCAAAAAGTTAACTAAGTGATACTCCATTTATATGGAGTATCATTATTTATTATCGTAATCAACAGCCCATTCAAATACACTTTACCTTATTATGTGTTCTTGTTTTCTTCTCAACTTACCTTGATGTTCTCGTAATTATTCTATTCCCTAGATACTGTTTTTCTTACTTTATTCCAGGTTAATCTGGGCCAAGTGAGGTTGTCTTGATTAGAGCCTAACAAATTACCACCAAGCTATTCAGAAGTTGTGATAAAGCTTGTTCCCCAGATATTACATATTTCTTGAAGTTCGGTGATGGGCATTTTTGCTTTGGAACCAGTTAAGGTTAAATAGTATTTAACCTCGTTGACATGTAATTTACTAAAGTTGGGCAATTCCCTTAAACGAGACAAAAATATGTTTTTGTCTTCTATACATTTAAAAATGGGGCTATTAATTTCGATTAACATATTTAAATTGTCCCTGCTTTATTCGTATTCTTCTCGGTAGCGCAGCCATGCCTTGTGCACGCAGCACATAGTTAACGTCAATTATTGGTTAACTGCGCTAACATTCTGTCGAACGCTCGATAGTTAAGGGCTTCGCCTAAGTGTTGTCTTTGTATATTACTTTGGTTTGCTAAATCTGCTATGGTGCGAGCGACTTTGAGTACTCTGTGATAAGTGCGTAAGGATAAACCTAGGCTTTCTACTGCCTGTTGTAAAAACTGTTGATCTTGTTGAGTTAATTCACAATATTTTTGTACTTCTTTACTGCCTAATTGGGCGTTGGTTTTACCACATCGAGTTAATTGTAATTGGTATGCTTTGATTACTCTTTTTCGCACTACTTGGCTGGTTTCGCCACGGTTTTTTACTTGTTCTGAAAATTCATTGTTGGCTAATTTAGGTACGTCGACTTGTAGATCGATGCGGTCTAAAAAAGGACCTGAAATACGGTTTAAGTATCGTAATATTTGTTCTGAAGAACATCTGCCATCGTTTAAACTACCCGTTGGGCTTGGGTTCATGGCGGCAACTAATTGAAACTGAGCGGGAAATTGGGCTTGGCGAGCGGCTCTGGAAATACTCACAGTGCCTGACTCTAAAGGTTCTCGCAAAACGTCTAATACTTTTTTATCGAATTCAGGAAGCTCGTCCAAGAATAATACACCATTGTGGGCTAGACTGATCTCTCCTGGTCTGGGAATACTGCCTCCACCTACTAATGCGACTGCTGAACTTGTGTGGTGAGGGTGACGAAATGCTCTGTGTTTCCATGTGGCTGGGTCGACAGCTTTGCCCACAATAGAATGTACCGCTGCTGTGGCAAGGGCTTCTTCGTCTGTCATGGGAGGTAAAATAGTAATGAGTCGGCTGGCTAACATGGTTTTGCCAGTACCTGGAGGCCCAGTAAAAAGTAAATTATGGCCTCCGGCTGCGGCTATTTCTAAAGCACGTTTACCTGCAACTTGGCCAACTACATCTTGTAAGTCATTTTCATACTCGGCAAGTGTAGCTAAGGTTTTAATTTGGTAAAAAGGTAAACTTTGTTGGCCACTGATATGGTTAAACACTTCTAATAATTGGGTCGCTGGGACTATTTGTGCTTGCTTAATAAGTGAGGCTTCGGCGGCATTTTCAAAAGGTAATATGGCTGTACGTTTGGCTTGGGTACAGGCATAGGTGAAAGGCAAAGCCCCTTTAACTGGGCGAATTTCACCGGATAAAGCTAACTCGCCAGCCAGCTCAATATTATTTAATTGTTCTTTTGGTAGTTGTAAAGTCGCGGCAATAATACCTATCGCTATGGCTAAGTCAAAACGTCCCCCTTCTTTGGGCAAATCTGCCGGCGCTAAATTGACTGTGATTCTTTTTGCGGGGAACTCAAAACCTGAATTGATTAAGGCGCTGCGCACTCTGTCTTTGGCTTCCCGTACCGAAGCTTCTGGTAAACCCACTAAATTAAAACATGGCAGGCCATTGGCTAAGTGGACTTCGACTGTAATCAGTGGAGCATCTATGCCTACACTGGCACGAGAATAAACAATGGCTAATGACAAACTGCAACTCCATCTGCATTGAACTGGATACTTTTAAATCTAGTTAAAAGTTTTTATTTTGCTAGGGGGCTTTTGATTATTGTGGAATTTCTATTGTATCAATACCCTACAACTTACGGTAAAAACATACTCCAAAGAGCGATAGCCTTGCTCTATTCGTCTTTTACCGGATCATGAGGGTTAAAGACTGGCAGGTTCCAATTCCATTTCATGGCACTTAAACGAACGGTTAAGGTGACAACAAATCCGGCGATCATACATATTTGGGTATTCAACTCAAAGTAAATAGATAACATATATGCTATACCACCTAAAATACAGGTTGTAGCGTATAGTTCACCTCTTAAAACTAAAGGAATTTCACGACATATCACATCGCGAATTAAGCCTCCAAACACGCCAGTCATAGTGCCTAACACAATGGCTATAAGGGGCGATGCACCATAAGTTAAGGCTTTGTGGCAACCCATTACATTAAAAAATGCGATGCCAACTGCATCGGCAAACAGTAAATATTTGATGGGAAAAGTATTGCGAGTACGTAACCAAATTATGGTGACGAAAGCGGCAATAATAATGACATAGAAAAAACTAGGATCTTGTACCCAAAACACGGGCAAATCTAAAATCATATCTCTAAATGTGCCACCGCCTACAGCGGTAACAGCTGCCAGCACCACAACGCCAAAACCATCCATATGTTTTTTGTACGCCATTAATGTGCCGGCGATAGCAAATACTGCAACACCCGCTAGATCAATCCAATGTAACCAAGTAAACATATGCGCCTTCAAACATCTTTTGTGAGTTAAAAATAATAAGTCTTGATCAGCATATTCTCTTCATGTTACCAATACTGATCTAGATAATTCTAACAAGCTTAATGATATAGATACTCAATTCTTTTCTAAAGCTGATTAATATTTATCAAACCATAGTGTTGATTATTATACTGTGGATTTAGCTTTGATTTTCAATCAAATGACTAAAACCCCCTGTACTTAGTTCGGGGGTTTTTCGTTTATAAAAGAAAAATTAGCAAAGTTTACATATTGTATAACAATCTCGAATTCTTAGATCCTATGAATTCCTGTATGATTCATTATATATAGTTAACCGTTTTAAATGGTAATGGTTGGTTATACCGTTACAGAAACCACCAAATTGAAGAGTAAAAAACAATGCCAAAGTTAAGATCAGCTACCACAACACAAGGGCGTAATATGGCGGGTGCCAGAGCTTTATGGCGCGCCACAGGTATGAAAGACGGCGATTTCCATAAGCCGATCATAGCCGTCTCTAACTCATTTACCCAGTTTGTGCCGGGCCACGTACATTTAAAAGATATGGGCCAATTGGTAGCCCGTAGCATTGAAGAAGCTGGCGGTGTAGCCAAAGAATTTAACACTATTGCTGTAGACGACGGAATCGCTATGGGCCATAGCGGTATGTTATACAGCTTACCTTCACGTGAAATCATTGCTGATGCAGTGGAATATATGGTTAATGCTCACTGTGCAGACGCAATCGTGTGTATCTCAAACTGCGACAAAATAACTCCAGGCATGTTAATGGCGTCGATGCGCTTAAATGTGCCAGTTATTTTTGTTTCTGGTGGACCAATGGAAGCCGGAAAAACCAAGCTTTCAGACCAAATCATCAAACTAGATTTGGTTGACGCTATGGTTGCTGGTGTTGATGATAATGTAACTGACGCAGACAGTGAGCAAGTTGAACGTTCGGCGTGTCCTACTTGTGGTTCATGTTCTGGTATGTTTACGGCAAACTCAATGAACTGCTTAACCGAAGCCCTTGGTTTATCTTTGCCTGGTAATGGTTCTATGTTGGCGACTCACGCCGACCGTGAAGGTTTATTTAAACAAGCAGGTTCACAAATTGTTGAGCTATGTCGTCGTTATTACGAAGAAGACGACGAGTCTGTTTTGCCGCGTAACATTGCGAACTTTAAAGCTTTCGAAAATGCTATGACCTTGGATATCGCCATGGGCGGGTCAACTAATACGATTCTTCATTTATTGGCCGCAGCCGTTGAAGGTGAAGTGCCCTTTACCTTAGAAGATATAGATAGGCTGTCTCGTAAGGTGCCACATTTGTGTAAAGTTGCTCCATCCACTCCACAATACCATATGGAAGATGTGCATCGTGCTGGTGGTGTATTAGGGATTTTAGCTGAATTAAACCGTGCTGGATTGTTACACCCTGATACTCCCCACGTATTAGGTAAAACGCTAGGTGAAGTGATAGGTGAGTGGGATATTACTAATCCAGCTAACGAAAAAGCACTTGAGTTTTATAAAGCTGGCCCTGCTGGTATTCGTACTACCAAAGCTTTTAGCCAAAATTGTCGCTGGCCAACTGCTGATACCGACCGTGAGAATGGTTGTATCCGTAACCGTGCCAATTCATTTAGCGAAGAAGGTGGCTTAGCTGTCTTATTTGGCAATATTGCTGAAAATGGCTGTATTGTTAAAACGGCTGGCGTAGATGAATCTATTCACAAGTTTACTGGCCGTGCGCGTATTTTTGAAAGCCAAGACACAGCTTGTGAAGCTATTTTGTCTGATAAAATCGTTGCAGGTGATGTAGTGATTATTCGTTACGAAGGCCCTAAAGGCGGTCCTGGTATGCAAGAAATGTTATACCCAACCACCTACTTAAAAGCTAAAGGTTTAGGCAAAGAATGTGCATTAATCACTGATGGTCGATTCTCAGGTGGAACTTCAGGTTTGTCTATTGGTCACTGTGCGCCAGAAGCGGCTAGCCAAGGTGGTATTGGTTTAGTTGAAGAAGGTGACACTATCTTAATCGATATCCCAAATCGTAAGATTGGCATTGATATTAGTGACGCTGATTTACAAACTAGACGTGACGATATGAATAACAGTGCTAGACCTTGGAAACCTGCAACTCGCGTGCGTAAAGTTTCCTTAGCCCTTAAAGCTTATGCTTTATTGGCTACTAGTGCAGATAAAGGCGCAGTACGTGACGCCTCTATGTTGGAAGATTAAATGACACTTTCAGCCAATGATTATTTAAAGCGTATTTTATTGTCGCCCGTTTATGATGTGGCGGTGAACTCTGATTTGCAAAAATTAGATAAGCTGTCTGCTTCTTTAGGTAATGAGATTTGGCTGAAGCGTGAAGACCAACAACCTGTTAAGTCTTTTAAATTACGTGGCGCCTATAACAAACTCAGTCAATTAACCGATGAGCAGTTAAAAGCGGGCGTAGTGGCGTCTTCTGCTGGCAATCATGCCCAAGGTGTGGCTTATTCTGCAAAACGTAAAAAAATTATGGCGACTATCGTCATGCCTGAAACCGCACCCGACATTAAAGTTGAAGCGGTTCGTGAGCTGGGCGGCGAATATGCCAAGGTAGTTTTACACGGCACCAGTTTTGACCAAGCCAAAGATGAAGCTTTACGCCTGTCGCAAGAATTTGGTTATACCATGGTTGCGCCCTTTGATGACCCTGATGTCATTGCTGGTCAAGGTACAATTGGCCGTGAACTACTAGAACAAAACCCTGATCTCGATACCTTATTCATCGCAGTGGGCGGCGGCGGCTTAATTTCGGGTATCGCGGTATTTTTAAAACAGCTTAAGCCTGATTTAAAAATTATTGCCGTTGAGTCTGAAGAGTCAGCTTGTTTACAAGCGGCTATGCAAGCAGGCAAACCTGTACCTTTGAATCATGTGGGAATTTTTGCTGACGGTGTAGCCGTGAAAATTATCGGCGAAGAACCCTTTCGTTTATGCCAGCAATATGTCGATGAAGTGATCACAGTTAGCACTGACGAAATTTGTGCTGCAATCAAAGATATTTTTGATGATACCCGGGTAATTGCTGAGCCTGCCGGTGCTTTGTCTGTAGCCGGTATTCGTAAATACTTAAAAACGCATCCAATGACAGGCAAAAAGTTTGGCGGTATTTTATGTGGTGCCAATATCAACTTTCATACCCTTAGGTATGTGTCGGAACGTTGTGAATTAGGTGAGCAAAAAGAAGCCGTTCTAGCTGTGAAAATTCCAGAGCGTAAAGGAGCATTTAAAGCATTTTGTGATGTATTAGGCGGTCGTGCTATTACCGAGTTTAATTATCGATATTCAACAGATCGTGAAGCGCACATTTTTGTTGGCATTAAATTACGTGAAGGCAAAAAAGAATACGTAGAGCTAAGTGACAAGCTAAATCAACAAGGCTATCAGTGCTTTGATTTGTCTGATAATGAAATGGCTAAGTTACATGTGCGTTATATGGTAGGCGGTCGCCCCCCTAGTTTGTTGACCGAAAAGCTATTTTCTTTTGAATTTCCAGAACACCCAGGTGCGTTAATGAAGTTCTTAAATACCCTTGGCGAAACTTGGAACATCACCCTATTCCACTACCGTAATCACGGTGCTGCCGAAGGGTTAGTTTTAGCTGGTTTTGATATTGCTGACGAGCAACGAGCTGAGTTTGATCAGCACTTGGCTAAATTGGGTTATCAATACCAAGAACAAACCAATAACCCAGCCTACAAGTTTTTCTTATCTGATTTGAATGGCGTGTTTGCAGAGTAGATGACCTATGTGCAGCGCCACTTATGCGCTGCGTTTATGGGGAATGTTCTGCGCAAATAGTGCATCGCTTCGCGACATGGTATGTGCTTAGCTTGCAAGACCATTCACTTGGTTCACAGCTATCTCGGTAACTGCTTTCTGCGTTATTTTACCTTTCTCTATTCTTGGCGGTCGCATACGGGGTTTATAAGGTATACTTGCGGCACTCGTTACTTTTAATAAGACTCAAAAATAACAATCTTAGATTAACATAATAAGTGCAATTTCTTAGATCGAAGTGACCAGTTGCTATGGTTCATATTATTTTTAAATAGTATGAACCATAGGTAGTGTAGATGACTAAGTTTGAAGCCTTTCAATTATCTAAGAGTGAAATGAGTTTATGCAGATAGTAACTCTTCTTGAATTTTTTGATTCTGCAAAATTTGCTCCTTTAGAAATTCAGCATCTCGGCCTACATGGAAAAACCGGCCCGATCCCCATGTATTCATCCAATTTAAGCCCAAGAAATATAAGCCATCGACAGGACTAACCCCACGTTTTTCCAAAGGTAAGCCTCGCTCATCAAAAGCTGGTAATTTAACCCAGTTGAAGTTCATTCTAAAACCAGTGGCCCAAATGACAGTGCTGATATTACTGGTATTCATATCAAGTACTGCAGGTGAGTCGGGTAGGTAGTTTGAGTGCACATTATCATCAGCGGGTGCTTCAATATGATTAAGCTGAATATACTCTTCAATTTTGTCAGTAATACGTTTAGCTGAATCATCAGCTGCATCTAAATGTTTCGCTAGATCATCTACAAAGGTGGCTACGCCATTTTGAACAGGACCCAGTTGTCCATAAAGTTGCATGCCTTGTTCAGCAAAAATACGCAAATTCAAATCTCTGCCACCATCTCTTCCGGTTACATAATGATTAGTTGAATGAGGGGCATTCGCACCGTCAGGGTGTTTGTCGATAGTTGTGTTGTAGTAGTTCATATCTTCAAGCCACTGCACAACATCTTTGCCGCGGTAACGTCTATTGACTCGTGGAGCACTGCCCACGCATAGGTGTACCTTTCGCCCTTGCAAATGAAGATCTTCGGCTATTTGTGCGCCGCTTTGACCTGTGCCCACTACCATCACGTCACCTTCGGGTAATGACGCGGCATTTTTATAATCACGTGAATGAACATGCTTTATCTTGGCTGGCATGTTTTTGGCTGCGGGTAGAAAAAATGCTTGATGATAACTGCCAGAAGCAAGTACCACTTGTTCAGCGGTATAATGATTTTTAACACCCTTGTTGTCAGTTTCTACATGAAAAAGCCCGTCAACTTTGGTAATAGAGCTAACCACGCTATTAAACACAACAGGTGGTTTAAATGAATCGAAATAAGACTGTAAATAGTCAACTATTTGCTCTTTAACCATAAAGCCATCTGGATCATCACCTTGATAGTGGTGACCGGGCAGTTGGCATTGCCAATTAGGTGTGACTAAACAAAATTCATCCCAACGTTCGTTTTTCCAGTTGTAAGCAATTTCATTGTTTTTTTCAATCACTAAGTGAGAAACGTTTTCTTGCTTTAAGTGATAGCTCATAGACATACCTGCTTGCCCTGAACCCACAACAATAACAGTGTAATGTGTAGAGTTAGGTGAAACGGAATGTGCGGTTGAAAGTGTCATGGTGTTACTCCTTATTGCTTGAAAGAGGTAACAGAAACTTTACCGTCTTTGTGAGTGTTTATGAGTTGAGTGTATTTGTTCTGAATTTTTGATTGTTCACCACTTGCCGCTGAACAATAAAAACCAAAACTGGCTTTAACCCGTTCAGATGCAGCAGTGAGGGCTTTGTCGACCTCTTGCTTAAATATATCAAGATCGTATTCAATGCCTTTTTCTAAAAAGTTATGAATGATGGTTGATGGCGAGTAATACTCAACGATTTCGCCATCGGGCCAATTAACTGTGAAGTTTACTGCTGGCATAAGTTGCTCCTTAAAGATGGGGCATTACCCATATTAGTCAGTTGTTCTTGTTTGATATCCCAAAATTCAGCTGTAGCGTTTGGGGTTTGAATATTGATTTTTCCACTGTTGTTAAACGTGCCGACTTCAGCGCAAGTGAGGTGGCTGTCGGAAAAATACTGATTAAGTTCAGATACCTTATTTGCAGGCACAGCAAGTAAAAAACCAAAACTTTGAAAGGCTCTGAGCCAGCGAATATTTTGCTGCTTGTCTGGGGCAGGAATGTCCTCTAAATTGATAGTGACGCCACACTTGGTAAGTTCGATCATCATAATTAATGTACCCAAAATACCCCCGTTACTAATATCTTTAGCTGCCACTGCGAGATCTTTTTCGGCTAAGTCGGCTGGTATGCGCCACTGTGTTTGTAGCTGTTCGTTGGTTTTACCTTGTACACATCCCCAGTAGGGTAAATCGCCATGCCAACTGCCAGTCAGGTCGGTTAGCATAAAAAGTTTGTGTTCTGGTTTTATGTGGTAACACGACAGTAATTTTTTGGCATAGCCAGTTATAGCCACAGCTAAATTAGGCTGCATGGATGGATTGATACTGCTATGCCCGCCAGAAAATTTCACCCCAAAAGCTTTGCATGCACGTTTTATATGAAAGATTAATTCTTCACTTTGTGTCGTGTCGTTATGCCAAAAGGCATTGGCAATAGCTGTGGGTCTGCCGCCCATCGCTGCAATATCGCTGACATTGGCCATAACAGATGACCAACCTGCTGCTCTGGGATCTTGTTGCACAAAATTAGGTAACATGCCTTCCATTGCTAATAGCTGATAACCATCGCCGGTGCTAAACGCGGCACAATCATCGCCGGGTAGGCCATACAGCTCTTCAAGGTTTGCCAGCGCATTCTCATTACTTACTGAGTCTGCGTTTGAATCAAGTTGACTTGCTTGATTGGTTTTGTCATAAGCATGGGCTGCGGCTATTTTTATCGACCTTTTGGCCTCGATTTCAGGTAGCTGCCTTAAGTTGTCGCACAAGGATTCAAGCTCTTGTTGAAATGCTAGTTCGGCGTTATAAGTCGCTTGGCAATGATTCATTGTGGATCCCTTGGCATAAATGGGTACTTGTCTAAATTCGCTTGCATATGCACATGAGGTTTTCCGGCAACGTCTATGTGACCCAAGGTTTTCCAATGTACTGATTTAAAGTAGGTTTCGTTTTGCGGTTGTACTGTCGCCAAAAAGGTTTTACAGCCTAAGTCTTTGGCGCGAGATACCGCTTCGTTAATTAGAGCTTTACCAATACTTTGGTATCCGCGATAACTGCGAGCCACGCAAAGTCGGCCGCCATACCAAATATTGTTGTTATCACCTTGGTCTGGGGCTTTATAAATACGCACTGCGCCTGCAATTTCTTCACCGATAGACCAATTAGCCGCGACGGCAATAATAGGAATGGCTTGGAAATCTTGAATGTCTTTTTCTTTGCCCGCCAAGATTGTTTGTTCTTGGGTAAATGTTTTACTACGTAGCTGAAAGTACTCTTGTTTTTCCCATTGAGACATCGCTACTTTTACTTGAATATGTTGCGATCGAAAACTTGGAAATATATCGTTAAGTACGGCAAATTTAGCTTTGGCCATGGTGTTGCTCCTATTCGTAACTTTCTATTCGTAACTTTTCATTGATGAGCAAGCTCCGCATTTAGCGCAGCCTGCTTTTAAAGAGTCAGATGTCATCATTTTTTCTTTTAGTAACGGGCCTAAAGTCGAAAAAATACGCTTTAACATATTCGGATCTGGCATCGGATAGTTTTCAAGTGGTGTACCAGCGACTGGGGTAAATGGCACAACAAAAGGGTAAACCCCTAAATCGATCAACATTTCACTGACTGATAAAATTTCTTCTTCTGTATCGCCTAGTCCAGCGAGTATGTAAGTACTGACGTTTCCCCGTCCAAATACCTTAACGGCTGCTTTATAAGCAGAGATATAACGAGACATAGGTACGCTGGCTTTACCAGGCATGATTGCTTCGCGCACTCGCTGACTGACCGCTTCTAAGTGCATACCAATTGCATCTACCCCTACATCTTTTAAGGCCTGAAACCAAAAGTCTTCTTCGGGGGGTTCACATTGCACTTGTAGTGGAATATCTACCACAGCCTTAACGGCTTTGGCACTGTCTAGCAACATTTTGGCTCCGCGGTCTTTTAAGTTTGGCGTACCGGTTGTCATGATCATTTGGCTAATACCATCGAGCTCAACTGCGGCTTTGACGACTTCAGCCAGTTGCTCAGGCTTTTTGTGGGCTATGGTCGTACCATTTTTTAAGGACTCTTCAATGGCACAAAACTGACAAGATGTGTCTCTATTGCCATACCGTACACATTTTTGAAATACAGTTGTGGCCAGTACATTTTTACTATGTAAGGTGGCTATTTTTGAATAAGGAATACCGTCAGCGGTAGATAATTTATAAAAGTTGGGTTGGCTAGGTATGGTGGCCTTGTCGACTAATTCGTCGTTTTGGTAAATTAAAACCTGTTCTTTGTTATCGCTATAGGTCGCTGAATAGTTTGACTGTTTAACTTGTTCGTTAAAAATCGGCACCATAGTGGTTTGATTTGAAAAGTTAAAGGCTTTGTGATCAGTTGGACCCGCCCCGCCTTTTCGATTTAAGTCGTATTCGTCCATATCAAACCAGCGTATACCTAAGGTTTGAATGTCAGTTAGTTGTTGTTTATTCAGCCCCATGATTAGCTCTCTTCTGAAAGTGTATTGGCGATGTTTGTTTGATTTTCTGCACTGGGCATACTCGAAAATGTATTCATATCATGGGTGTGTGCAGTAGGTGTTTTGTTTATGAGCAGACTTAATAATTCTGGGCGACTGTAGTGGCCAACTGAATCCATCATGCGTTTACGTTTACTGATTAAACTTAAATCTAACTCGGCTACACAGGCGCCTTCACCCGAATCACTGCGTAATGTTTCGCCTAATAAACGACCTTCTGGAGAAACAATTGCGGTAAAGCTACCGCCACTAATGGCTTCTATAGGGCAACCTGTGTCATCAATTATCTGTTGTTGTTGTTCGGGGCTTAACCAACTGGTGGCATTCACCACAAAACAGCCGCTTTCTAAAGCGTGGTGGCGAATGGTTACTTCAATTTGTTCGGCAAATATTTCGCCTACCAGCGAGCCAGGAAACATACTGACATGAATTTGTTCATGGTCAGCCATTAACGCATAACGTGCTAATGGGTTGTAATGTTCCCAACAAGCAAGCGAACCTACTCGGCCTACTTTTGTGTCCACGGCTGCTAAACCTGAGCCATCACCTTGTCCCCAAACCATACGTTCATGATAGGTAGGCGTGATTTTTCGCCTATGTTGTACAAGAGTGCCATCGGCATCAAATAGCAGTTGGGCGTTGTATAGGGTTTTGTTATCAAGCTCGTTAATTCCCACTGATACCACCATATTTGCCGCTTTAGCTGCATCAGAAATTTGCTGGGTATAAATTGACGGAACTTGCACACTTTCTTGCATTAACAAAAGGTGCTGCTTGCCCATTTGATAAGGGGCTTGAACAAACGAAAAATAAGGATAATAAGGCACTAGTGTTTCTGCAAAAACAACAAATTCAACGCCGTCCTTACCCAGTTTTTCGATCCAGTCACATATTTTGTTTACAGTACCTGCGCAAGAGTAAAGTACCGGGCTGCACTGAACTGCAGCTGCCATTATTTTTGTCATTGGTTGTGCCTTATTAACTTATTTTATCGAACGATTTGCAGTGATCTAAATCTAGATAACCTGAATTCAGGTTAGATAGGTTTAGCTAGTCCAGGTGTGAACCACAAATGCGTTTTCTTTTGCCATTAGCAGTTGTAAGTCCATTACGTCTAAAGGGTTAATTGGACGAATACCTTCCATCAATGCTTTTTCTGTTTGCCCGTACAATGCTTGTAGCGCAAAACGACATGCGTAAACCTCACCACCTTCATCCATAAATTGTTGAATTTGAGTGTTGTATGCCAAATTACCTGGGAACGCTTCAGACCCTAATTTTGGGAATCCACGTTGTACACCTAACAGCACGCCTGGGCCGTATAATAAAATTTTTGTTTCAAAGCCTTTACGTTGTAAGCGTTTAGCTTGTAATAAGTTGACCAAACCAATCGATCCTTCAAATGCAACGGTATGAAATGTGATTAACGCTTTAGCACCTGGCTCTGCTTGTACGTCTTCAAATACTTTTTCTTCGTAATCAACAAGAAAATCTCCAGTTTTATGCTGTTCTAGTTCAACTTTTGGCATGTTTCATTCCTCTAGGGTTATTTTGTCTATCGTGATAACAAAATTGTTAGTTCACTGATTTACCTATTGCTACAACTGTGCCAACAGTGAAATAAAATATTATTTCTTTATAATTCAATGGCTAAGGTGTTTTTCTTGTTTTTAAGATAAAAACATAAGTTACTCAATATAGTATTAATTACGAAATTGCGTATTAAAATACGTATTTGAGTTGTTTTTTTTCAGGGCAAATAAATCACATTGATATTTTGTTGGGGAATAAATTTTTTCTAGTTTTTGGAATTATAAATCTATATTTAATAGGCTCTGTAATAGCTATGAAGTAAGTTGAGTTTTCTACGATATTGAGTAGGATAATAATCTGCAAAACGTTATGATTCATTTCATTCGATAAATTACATAGAACACAATAGGCGCAGATAGGGTTATGGAACATCAATTAGATACAACTGATGACTGGAACAAGTTGGTATATTGGATGCGAAATGCAGCGTTTGAACATTGCCCAGAAGCGTTGATGCTGTTAGACCCAATAGAAAACAAATACATTGATTGTAATGTCGCGGCTTCTTCTTTATTAGGTTATCCGCGGCAAAAAATATTAATGATGCCTATTTCTGATATTCATCATAAAGATTTAGGTGAGTTGATTGTTTTTACAGAAGAAGTGCTAATTTACGGCAAAGGATCGAGTTCAAAAATCCGCTGTAAAAATGCTGATGGCAGTTATATTGCGGTTGAATTACAAGCAGCCAGAACCGTTATTAATCAACGAGAATTAGTCATTTTAAGCTTAAAAGACAGTGACGTTGAAAAACAAAAATATGAAACTAAAGAAATAAATCGTATTTCTAGCACTAGTTTATTGGAGCTTAAACACTTAGAGAATTTATACCATCAGCATAAGTTCGATAATGCTTTGATGTTATCTTCGGTTGGAGATGGCCTTTATTGTGTTGATACCGAAGGCTTGTGTACTTTTATGAACCCTGCCGCTAAAAAATTGCTGGGACGAACCAATGAAGAAGTGCTTGGGCAAAATGTTCATTATATTCACCATCATACTCGAGATGACGGCACGCATTATCCTGTAGAAGATTGTCCAATTTATGCCGCTGTGCGAGATGGCGTTATCTATGAAGGTAAGCAAGAATTATTTTGGAAACACGATGGCCCGCCTTTTCCAGTTGAGTTTACCAGTACGCCAATTATATCCGACGGCAAAATTATTGGTGCGGTAGTAGTGTTTAGAGATATCAGTGATCGTTTGAAAACAGAGCAACATTTAAACGATACATTAACTGAGTTAAACGAACTCAAAGCGCGTCTCGAAGATGAAAATGCCTATTTACAGCAAGACTTTTTAATCGAAAAGAATTTTCATGGCATAGTGGGCGAAAGTACTGCCATTAAACATATTATGCAGCAGATAGACTTGGTCGCTAAAACCGAGGCCAATGTATTAGTTACCGGGGAATCGGGCACGGGTAAAGAGTTGGTTGCCATGGCGATACATGAAGCCAGTAACCGCAAAGATAAATCTCTAATACGCGTGAATTGTGCGGCTATTCCTCACGAATTATTCGAAAGTGAATTTTTTGGCCATATCAAAGGTGCTTATACTGGGGCTATACGAGACCGAATTGGTCGTTTTGAATTGGCTGATGGGGGTACTATATTTTTAGATGAAGTGGGTGAAATCCCGTTAAATTTGCAAAGTAAATTACTAAGAGTCATTCAAGAAGGTCAATTCGAACGAGTAGGTGAAGAGAAAACGCGAACAGTTGATGTGCGGATAATAGCGGCAACGAATAGAGATTTAAAACAAGAATCGCTAAATAATAGCTTTAGAGAAGATTTATATTTCCGCTTAAATGTTTTCCCAATTCATTCTCCAGCATTACGTGAACGGGCTGGTGATATTGCTTTGTTGGCGGTACATTTTTTAAATAGAGAATCTCAAAAAAATGGTATCGCCCCTCTTAAACTAAAAAAATCGACTTTAAAGCAAATAGAGCAGTATGCCTGGCCGGGTAATATTCGCGAATTGCAAAATGTAATGGAAAGGGCCGTCATTACAGCGGTAAATGGCGTGGTTCAGCTAGATTTACCTAACCACTCTGAAACTATGGCTGAACCTGCAGGACAAGAAAGTATCATGCCTTTATCAATCATTTCAGATGAAAAAATGCAAAAAATAGTCGAGAAAAATATGCTCGCGGCATTAGAGCAATGCCATTGGAAAATATTTGGTGACAATGGCGCTGCAAAGTTATTGGGTATGAAACCCACTACATTAACTTCGAGGATCAAACGGTTGGGTCTTTCAAGGTAATATTTTATTTAAAGATATTTCTAAATAAAATCACTACAAGTAAATTGTTAATTTGTATTCTTTGAGGTTTTCCACAAAGTTCCGTTTCTTAACATTGAATTTATATTAACCATGCCACTTCAACCTTCACGAGAAGCTATGATTAATCGTACTCCGTCGGTACAGCAGTTTTGGAACGACAATGATTAATTACTCAGCCAAGCATGGAAAGAGTGAATTCTTTGATCCTGAACGGTTGGTCGACTTGCGTTGCTATTTGGAAAGAGGCTAGGAATACACAAACCCACCCTATGGTATAGTGTTAAATCGTCGTGGCGCTATTTTAGATAAGTGTTCAGAAGGTTACATAGTTACACCGAGCTTTCAGGCTTTTTATCGTGATCTTTTAGATACCTCAATCCGTCCACATACCGATGCATCTGCAGTGACTTTGAATGTTAATTTAAACTTACCCGATGAGCAGTTTATCGATTCTATTTACGGCAAAGTTGTCGGTTTAGGTTTTACGCTAGGCTGTGCAATGCTCCACCGTGGCGATCTTGTTCATGCTGCCATAAGGTTTTGAGCCTATAGCGATTGACGCCCATGACCGCTAAAGAGTGTCTACTTCAGTTAAATATGAATTTTTGCCTTTTAGCATGATAGAAGTAGGTGACAAACTTAATACAACATAAGCACGCATGCGCTAAGCTAGCTTTAATTTGGTTTTACTAGGGTTTTAAAATATAAATCCAATAAGCCTTGGTTATCTACATCAATACAAACTTGTTGCTTAGGTTTCTCTTGCCAGTCGTCTACAGGAAAGGCTTTTTCGGCGGTTTTACATAATGTCATGCCAATCGCTGGCCCTGCACATATCACTCTTATTGGCCCTTGTTGTACTGTAAATAATTCGGGCGCTAGTACATAGGCCACCGCTGATGAGTCATGTACATAAAAGCCATCTAAACCTGCGCTTTGTTTGTGAAAATCACTATAAAAACGGCTAATTTGATAAATGAACTCACCGTAATTCGCTGACTGTTCACGCAACTCTTGGATATAAGTATTGGTCATGATGCTTTGTTGAGTAACATCTAAGCCAACTACTGTCACTGGCCACTCTTGAGTGAAGACTATATCTGCAGCATGGGGGTCGCCAATAATATTAGCTTCGGCATAGGGGCTAACATTTCCGGTGTGGCCGTTATGTCCAAAGGCCCCGCCCATCACCACGACTTCTTTTACTAAGGCAGCAATATCTGGCGCTTTTTGTATGGCTAGGGCTAAATTGGTTAAACGTCCTACTGCCACAAGGGTAATTTCGTTAGGATGAGCACGCACAGTGTCGATGATAAAGTCACAAGCACTCCGTGGATCGGCTACTATGGGTAGGTTATCAGGAAGGTCAATATCTCCTAACCCATTCTGCCCATGTACAAAGGTAGTGGGTTCGCCAGCAGGTACCACTAAAGGATCGCTCGCCCCAGTACAAACGGCTGCAGAAATAACAAACTTATGTTTTAAGTACAAAGCGTTACGGGTGGCATTTTCGATAGTGGCATTGCCAAACACTGTGGTGATACCTAGCAAGTCTATTTTGCCGCTAGCTTGGGCAAACAGTATGGCCATCGCATCATCTATGCCCGGATCGGTATCAAAAATTACTTTCTTTTTCATGCTGAATTGCCTTATTTAAATTTCTGCTTTTGTTAGGGATATTGTGCTTGCTCTTTTTTCTAGCAGCAAACAGGTGGCCACTAACAAACCGACTAATACAAAACCAATAACGGTCATTAACATGGCGCTACTTACACCAAATATTGATACTACTAAAGCAGATAACGCTGGAGCTATGGTGCTACCGACAGTCGCAGAACAAAGTAAAAAGGTGACTAAAATGGGTGGTGCATTTTGGATTTGTTGCGAGCCTACTGAAATCCCTAGTTTGAAGATACAAGACGTCATAAAGCCTAATGCCAGAGTCACTGTTAAGAACCATTGTGGATCTTGGGAGGTGTACAGCAAAATAGACAGAATGACGGCGATAATGATGACTGTCACTAGTAAAGGCCTAGTGGGTATTTTCATCACTAATAATGTCACTGTTAATAGGCCGAATACTGAAGGTCCCCAATAGTTACCTACGGCTGCTGCAGCTTGACTGGCATCTAAATCTAACGCTTGTTGCAAGTAGTTAGGTGCCCAAGTTAGAAAGGTGGTTTGGGTTGTCAGGTAACAACATAAAGCTAAGGCAATAATGAAGACTCGGGGTGTCCATATTTTAGTCGTGCTTGCACTTGCGATTCCTGCTAACTCTTTAGGTTTTGCCACTTCGCGGTTTTCTGGAAAGGCTAAAGTAAAAGTTGCTAACAATATTAATAGGGCTAATCCCCCTACTGCACCATAACCGATAGTCCACTGGTGATTGGCCGCTAATAATGCAATTGCCAGTGATGGAAACATAAATCCCGCTAAACTAAATGAGCAATCTGTGGCTAAAAAAGCCGAAGCCCGTTTTTGCTCGTCATACAATTTTGCAATTAATACTGCCCCCCCAGCTAGCCCTACTCCACAACATATTCCAAGGGTAAATAGATAAACCGACACCACCCATTGCACTCGGATATCTAGCATTACGAGAAAAATTAGTAACAGTAAAAATGTTAGGTAATTACATTGAAAAATGTGCTTAATAGGAAAACGGCTATAAACCCACATAGCGACGAAAGTGCCAGCAAAAGTCCCGCCCGTAAGTAGTGAAAACATAGATGCCGCAGTGGTAACAGGGATATCAAGATAAGTTGCCATAGGCGATATCAACACACCTATTTGGGTCATCAGTCCCGACATCACCATATAAGTCATAAATGCGACTATGGTTAAAAATACTTTATTCATTCTGGTCTATTCCCATTGTGTTAACTCACCGCTTAAGGTTGATAGAGTGCGTTGACTCCACCCTTTGACTGTTCCAACCATTGCTGGCGCCGTGCAAATAAAGCGGGAGCCGCGAGATTTACTTGGTCGATTAAGTTTTGCATATCGTGCTCGAGTAACTTGCCCTTTTCGACTAAAATCTTACCGGCCACCATAGTCATATCGACATCTTGGCCCTGTACGGCGTGCACCAAATTATAATGAATGTTCATCAGCGGCCCTTGATCAATCATGGGTGTCATACGGGGTGTATCATGGCGAATGGCAATCATGTCAGCTGATTTTCCTACTTCTAATGAGCCAGTTATTTGCTCTAAACCTAGGGCTTGTGCACCACCTATTGTTGCCATGCGGCATATATCCCAAGCGTCAAGAGCGGCGGCATCTAAACTGGAAAATTTAGCTAATAAAGATGAGACTTTCATTTCTTCAAACATATCTAAATTATTGTTTTCTTTTTCGCCATCTGTACCTAAACCAACTGCCACACCTGCTTTTAACATCTTGACTATGGGCGCTGCCCCAGAGGCTAATTTCATATTGCTAATGGGATTATGGGCAACCCCAATATTGCGCTGGGCCATTAGGGCTATTTCACTGTTGTCGGCCCATACACAGTGGGCTAATAGGGTTTTAGGTGCATTCAGTAAACCAAATTTTTCTAAGGCTTGGATTGGCCTGATTTGATATCGCTCTAGGGTTTGTTCAACATCGAAACGGCTTTCGTTGCTATGGGTATGAAAACCCACTTGATAATCACGGCATAAATCGCCAATGCGAGTTAAGGCTTTAGGTACTGCATAAAATAAGTGTTCAAGGCCCACCCATACTTGAATTCGGCCATCGGCTTGTTGATGCCAGCTATTAATTAAGGCTTCATTACTGTCTAGGGTTTCAAAATAATTGTGCTCTGGGTGTTCAGCTACGTAAGGTACTAAACAAGCTCTAATGCCGAGTTGCTTGGCCGCTTCAGCGCTGCCTTCCATATGACGCCACATATCAACAATACAAGTGGTGCCAGACAGCAGGGCTTCTGCATAACATAACCATGAAGACAAACTGGCGTCTTCTGGGGTTAATACTCGATGCATTGGATCAATATATTGCTGTAACCAATCCCACACAGGTAGGCCTTCGGCTGTGCCACGTAACATACCTGAGTGGCAGTGAGTATTGATAAGTCCAGGCATGAGGATACTTTTTACCAAGGTTTTGACTGGCAGATGGGCATGCTCAGCAAGTAACTCACTGGCTTTGCCTATTTGTTGTATTTTGCCATGCTCAACTAACACAGCCCCCTCTTTGATGATGGTGTTATTACTGTCCATAGTGACAATATAATCTGCTTGATAAAGGGTTGCTGTCATGATTGATGAACCTTTGTTTGTTCAGGGGCGTTATTAAAAATGGCATTAAGTAAAATGGCGGTGCAAACACTTAAGATGATGCCACTGTCAGTAAAGATATGGCTCCACTGTGGTAAGTGTTGAAAATAAGTGGGGGCTATCATGGGGATCAGACCAATTCCTAAACTGGCAGATACCACCAATAAATTTGAGCGAGAATGAGTAAAATCTACATCACTTAAAATACGTACCCCCATTAATGCTACTGTGCCAAACATCACCATAGCGGCTGCACCTAATGCGTATTGAGGAATCGAGGCGATAATAAATGCCATCTTAGGAAAACAACCAAGGGCAATTAAAATAAAGGCTCCGGCGGCGGCGACATAACGACTTTTCACCCCGCTGATAGTGACCAAACCAATATTTTGCGAAAAGGATGTATAAGGGAATGCATTAAACAAGCCGCCTAATAAGGTGCCCAGTCCGTCTGAACGTAAGCCCCTCACTAGTTGTTTTTGATCGACTTCTTTGTCGACCAGTTTACCTAGTGCCAAAAACATACCCGTTGACTCAACCATAGTCACTAACATCACTAATGACATGGAACATATCGCAAAAAAGTCAAAGGTAGGCATGCCCAGACTTAAAGGTTTGATTACCGCAAACCAAGACTCTTGCTGAATGCCATCAACAGATACGTCTCCTAATAACCAGGCGGCAACAAAGCCGGCGAGCATGGCAATCAGTACAGATACATTACTTAAAAAGCCTTTGGCAAAACGGTTGATAAGTAGGATTAAGCTGAGCTGGAGTAAACTAACCAATAAGTAAATAGGTTTACCAAAATCGGGATTTGGTGAACCATCCGCTAAAGTAGCACTGCCACCAGCCGACCATTCAATGGCGACTTTCATTAGACTAATGCCAATCACTAATAACACTGAGCCTGTCACTACAGGTGGAAAAAACCTAAGTAACCTGCCCATAAGTGGTGCAAATAGAATACCCAAAATGCCCGAAACTATGATCGCACCGTAAATACCCGGCAGGCCAAGTTCTGGGTTCATGCCGATAGCAATCATAGGGGCGATAGAGGTAAAAGTGACGCCCATCATTATAGGCAAACGAATACCAAAGTACCGATTACCAAAACATTGCACTAAGGTGGCTAAACCTGCGGCAAATAAATCGGCGTTAATAATTAACGACAAGGTTTCTTTAGGTAGGTTAAGAGCAGCCCCCAAGATTAAGGGCACAATAATACAGGCTGAGTACATCACTAAAACATGTTGCAAGCCAAGTAACATGGTAGGCGCAAGAGGCAAACGTTGGTCAACAGGATGAATGCCCATGCTTTTTGTTGTTACGTCAACATCAGACATAAAATTCACTTTATAAGCTAGGCAATAAGACTAATTTACTCCGATGCAAATAGTGTGCAAAATGGGAAGTATTAAAAATTTTAATAGTTCTGAATCGTAATGCGTCTATCTCTGGAACAATTAGCTGCTTTTTGTGCGGTAGCCAATGAAAAATCCTTTTCTGCTGCGGCTCGTAAATTGGGTAAATCTCAATCTGCTTTAAGTATTGCTGTGGCTAATTTAGAGATTGACTTGGCTGTGAGTTTATTTGATCGCAGTGGCCGCTATCCAGTGCTGACTGCTCATGGAGAATCTTTGCTTCGAGATGCCGAGGCTATTTTGCATCAATGTTCGTCCATGGAGAACCGAGCCAATAGCTTAGCGGCTGAACTGGAAAGCCAGCTAACCATCGCTATCGATGACACTATTCCTTTTCAATTGTTGAATCATAATTTAGCAGGGTTTGCTGATACATTTCCTTTTGTTGACTTAAACATTCTGCATCCCTCGTCGCAGTATATTCAACAACTTATCGAAAAAGGCGATGCTTCACTGGGTATTATGTGTGCAGGTACTCACTATCCTAAAAATATCCAATTTAAAAGACTAGGTAATATAGTTTTTACTAATGTAGTGCAACGAAATCACCCTTTAGCACAATTAGAACAAGTGAATTTTGATCAGCTTAGTCAGCATAGACAATTAGTATATTTACCTTTGCAAGATAAGCTGCCCACCAGTGAATATCTGAACGGGACGAATCAATGGAGAATGGAAAGTTATTTGGCGTTGATGAATATGCTATGTGCAGGTATGGGTTGGGCCACAGTGCCTAAACAATTGATTGTTGATTTACAGTTACAAGAGCAAGTCACAGAATTGCAGCTGTCTTCATACCCGCATACCGAATGGACAGTGGGCGTAGATTTAGTCTGGTCCTCAAGTGAACGCCTTGGACAGGCAGGCAACTGGTTACGTGATGCCCTAAGCTTAACTTCAATATAAACAGAAGCTTGTCAGTAAAATAAAGTTCAATTCTGAATTTCATCTTGTTATTTATATATATTGAGCTTGTTTTCATTGTATTCGAGTGTGTTTTTATTACCCTGTAATTCCTCAATTGTATGGTTGTATGGTTGAATGGTCACTGAGTAAAGTGATTGGCATAGTGAAGTATTAACCGCATTGTCTGTTCAAAGGATAGGAGTGACACAATGAATTTAATTGAGCTAATAACAGAGTCTTCATTTACAGAAATAGCCGCACTTTTAGTGTTAGCTGCACTAATGGGCTTTATTGGCTTATTATTAAGGCAACCCCTTATTGTTAGTTTTATCGCCGTTGGACTCCTTGCAGGGCCTTCGGTGCTTGATATTGTGCAATCCAAAGATCAAATTAAACTTCTTTCTGAATTAGGTATAGCAGTACTTTTATTTCTTGTAGGTATCAAATTAGATGTAAAATTAATTAAATCTATTGGTACCGTGTCTGTTCTGACTGGTCTTGGTCAAGTTGCCTTTACTTCTTTGTTTGGTTATTTCATTGGTGTGGCTATTGGCTTAGAACATATTACTAGTCTTTACGTTTCAGTCGCCCTTACTTTTTCGTCTACCATCATTATTGTTAAGCTGCTATCTGATAAACGTGAAATTGAATCTTTGCACGGGCAAATTGCCCTAGGATTTTTGATTGTGCAAGATCTTGTAGTGGTGCTAGCTATGATTGTACTGGCAACTATCGGCATAGGAGCTGAACATGGAACGAAAAACTCGTCAATTTGGCAGGTTGTTATTTCTGGCGTGGCCTTATTAGGTTTTGTCATTGTATTTGTGCGTTACATTGCCAACCCGCTTACTGAAAAACTAGCCAAAGCACCTGAGTTGTTGGTGATTTATGCCATTGCTCAAGCAGCACTATTTGCAGCCATAGGAGACATAGTCGGCTTAGGTATGGAAGTAGGTGGTTTGTTAGCTGGTGTTTCTTTAGCTTCCACCCCTTATCGAGAAAGTATTGCTGCTAGGCTCGCCCCCTTACGTGATTTTTTATTGCTGTTTTTCTTTATCGCTTTGGGGGCCACATTAGACTTATCTTTACTCGGAGCACATTTATCAGGGGCAATGATATTCTCGCTATTTGTGCTTATTGGTAACCCACTTATTGTGATGTTAATTATGGGGCTAATGGGTTATGGAAAAAGAACAGGGTTTCTTGCTGGTTTGACGGTTGCTCAAATAAGTGAGTTTTCGTTAATATTTATCGCTATGGGCATCAGTTTAGGTCACGTACCCCAAGATATACTGGGCTTAGTGACTTTGGTGGGTATTATCACCATTGCTGCTTCAACCTATATGATTACCTATTCACATCAACTCTATTCTATATTTGCGCCCGTTCTTGGTTTATTTGAGCGTACAGGTGCGCCTCGAGAAAAAGCCTCTGATGAACATAGTGATGATCATTATCCAGTGATTATATTTGGTTTGGGACGCCTTGGTACAGCGATTGCGATGCAACTCAAAGAAAAAGGCATCAAGGTGTTGGGCATTGATTTTAATCCGTCGGCGATAAAACATTGGAATTATTTAGGTTTAGATTGTGAATACGGCGATGCAACCGACGCTGAATTTATCCTTGAGTTACCTTTAGGTCATGCTCACTGGGCTGTGTCGACTATTCCTCACTTACATACTGGTTTGTCGTCTGAGGATACCCGAAGAACCGTGGTTCAGTTAACCCGTTCGGCTGGCTATAAAGGTAAACTTGCTGCGGTTTCACAAAGTACTGTTGACACTGAAGAGTTAACCTTGCTTGGAGTTGAGCTTATTTTAGAGCCCTTTCAGGATACTGCAGATCGAGCGGCGAATATGCTTTTAGAAGGTCTTGATGTGCAATCAAGTATATAGGTCATAAGGAGATCACAAAATGAAAAGGTTTAAGAACGTACTTTACGTAATGAACAATCATATTGATAAACCGTCGCCCTCTTTGTTGCGTACAGTTTCTTTAGCTAAAAATAACCAGGCAGATCTAACATTACTGCTGGTGCTGCCAAAACTTTCATTACCATCTTCTGCCATTAAAATTGGTGTTTCTAAAGGTGAAATTGAAAAATTTGCTTTAGCACGAGAACAAGAGAATTTGCAGCAGCTTATTAGCGAATTAGATAAAGAGGTTAACGTTAAAGCAGAGATTAAAATCGGTAAACGATATCTCGAAAGTATCCGCGTAGTGTTGGCTGAAAAATTTGATATGTTGGTTAAAGAAGTCGACAAAGTGAGTTGGTTAGATCGTTTGATTACCAGTGATGATATGCATCTTTTACGTAATTGCCCGTGCCCTGTTTGGTTAATGAAAAAAGATGAAAAGCTCAATTATAAGCAGGTATTGGCGGCTGTAGATTTTGATTCAGGAGAAGATGAGAGCTGTAACGATGAGCTGAATAATATGATAATCGATCTCGGTTGTGCAGTTTCGTTAGCTGAATTTTCGACTATGCATGTGGTCAATGCCTATAATGCGCCTGACGCTGGGTTTATTAGTCTGTGGGTTGATGAGCCTGATAAAGTCGAGAAAGAACTATATGAATCTGAGTATCGTAATAGTCAATATAAAATGGACAAACTGCTTAATGGTTTAAAACAAACTTTGGGGGATGAGTCCTTTAATTTTTTGTCCCTTCGCTCCCATATAGTGAAAGGAGTTGCGGGTGAAGAATTACCCAAAATTGCGCAAAAAATTGAAGCAGACTTAGTTGTGATGGGCACGATTGCTCGCACAGGAATTGCCGGCCTTGTTATTGGCAATACTGCTGAAACTATTTTAAATCAATTAAATAGCTCTGTTTTAGCAATCAAACCTAAAGGTTTTGTTTCACCCATAGGATAGTGACAGACTTTGCAAAAGACATTGGAAGTATAGTCAGTGGATAAATATTACGATTGGTTGGCATAACAAGTAAGGTAGTACAGCTAGACAAATGTATATTTGTCTAGCTGTACTGATTATTTATGGAGTATAAATAAACGGCGTACCTGTTGCAGGATCAATTCTATCTAGTGATGGGCCTTCATAGCTATTGTTCAATAGCTCCACCACCGCATCTCCATATTGTTTAAACCAAAAATCGCCGAGCATCTTTAAGTGTTTTATATTGGTTTTACTGATATCGTCCATGGCATCATCTGGCGCTTGAAGTAAACCTGGTTGGGTACGCATTTCGGCGTTTACTCTAATATATTTACCCGGTTGTGTGATGGTAATGGCTTGATAAGCAACTACTTTTTCATCGGATAATAAATCGATTAATTGTCCTTTTAACATCCATTGTACCGCCCCCCATTTTTGTGAATCTGGTCCATTAATTTTACGAGTATGGGATCCTGTACCTATAGATAATACTCTTTTCTCGCTGGTGGGCCATAGGCGACAAGCTTCCGCGTAAGCACACATTGTAGGGTTGTTGGCAATTACGCCGCCGTCTATTAACCAGTGTTCGTCTTTTTCTGGTGGTAGCTGTAATTCCTTAGTAGGAAAATAAGTTGGAGCCGCGCTAGAAGCATCGGCAATTTGGTAAGAGAATAAATTTTGATATTCTGCTTTGGTGGATTTAAACACATAAGGCCGACGTTTTTCTACCCCGTAAGCCACTGCTAATATATGTTTACCTTCAGCTACATCACCGAGCTTAGCAGTGCCCAAGCTATCTTTTAGTATTGAGGTTTTACCTTTTGCTTCGTATTTTGGAGCATTGATGCCGTCTACTTCAAACCAACCTTTATTGTCGGCGAATATTTTTTTAGCATTGCTGTAATTGTACAAATTATTGATATCGCCCATGGCCATATCTGTAGTGGCCAAAGCTAATGCTATAATGCCACCTGTACTTGTGCCTGCATAAAAATCAGTACAGTCTCGTAACGATTTCTGGTGTTTTGTTGATAGCTGTTTTTCTACATGAGTTAAGAATTGGCTGATAGCGGCACCACGAATTCCGCCTCCATCAAGAGATAAAATGAGCTTAGACATATCACTTCCTTATTTTATTTTGCATTAATTAAATCAATCGAGGGTGGATACTGCTGCCCTGTGTGAAATATAAGCATAGCCAAATTCTTAAGGTGTTTGCTTGTTTTTGGAAAATATTTATAGTGAGAGTCTGGCAACTGGATTGCAGGAAGAAGTTTTATAGAAGCCTCTGTTAAGCAGAGGCTTAAGTTTGGATATGGTTAAATTTGTTTTAAACGTTGGATTATTTCAGGTTCTATTAATTTAATAACATCAGAGCGAAGGGATTCACTGAGTTCTGCATGCTGTAGTTGTCCTTTCTCATCAATATCTACCAGTTGCTGTTCTTTTAGCGCTGTAATAAAACACCCCAATACATTTTTATCAAAAAATTCTGGTGAGCTGAGGCCATGCAAACTAGATAGCCGTTCAGCAAAGTGTCGACTATTTTGTTCTAACTCACTGCGGCTGATACTGCCTTGCTTCGATAACAGAGTCAGTACTACCGCATATCTGTGTAATGTTTCACGTATTCCGCGGCTTAACAACCAAGCGCTATAAAATTCTTCACTAGATGGTGAAGGTGGCTGAATTTTATTTCTTTCAGCAACCAATAAGCCCATGTTTAACATGTTATCTAATAAAAATTCTGCATACGAAGACCCTTGCTCTGAACTCATATATAAAAATAATTCACGTTTTAACAAAGGATAAAGTTTAGCTACTAATAATAATATTTGTTTTTTAGCTAAGCCATTATGGGAAAATACAATGGCTGCTATCAGGCTTGGTAAAACAAAAAGATGCTGAATATTGTTGCGGTAGTAGGTTAACGCCACTGCATTTTGATTTTTTAGTGAGATTATTTTTCCATAGCTATCTTCGGTTACGGTAAATTTATTGAGTTTTAGAGTATTGGATAAAAGCTCTTTACCACTCATTTGTGGAATAGTCGCTCTATTGCTATAAGGGGCGTCTTTTAACAAGGTTAGATAATGCTCTATTGCTTGTTCTAGCTCAGATTGAGCCATGGCGTGTTTTTTGGCTGACAACAAACAAGTTGCACAAATTGCCATACCACTAATCGCTGCTGCTTGATTAATTTTACTCATTACATCAGTGGCTAATTCGTTCACTACAGGTGTTAACCACTGTGGTCGGCTATCTGAGTTTTGTTCGCGGTATTCTCGCCAATTAGGTTCATGTTGATCTAGGTAATTTGCAAGGTTGATTGGTTCCCCAAAATTAAGATGGCCAATACCATAATTTTTTAGTTTTTTGATAGCCGAGAATATTTGCAGAAATGATTCTTTTTTCTTGCTGGTACCTTTGAGTTCTTTTAAATAACTAGATACTTCCATGACATGATCGTAACCGATATAAACAGGCACAATGCTGACGGGTCGATTTATTCCTTTAATTAGACCTTGTAGGGTCATGGCAAGCATACCTGTTTTTGGCGGAAGTAAGCGTCCAGTTCGGCTACGGCCACCTTCGGGGAAATATTTCACCGAGTAACCTTTATTAAAAAGTAGCTCTAAGTACTCTCTAAATACTGCGGTATATAGCTTATTACCAGCAAAACTTCGACGTATATAAAATGCTCCTGCTTTGCGAAGCAAACCACCAACAGGAGGAAAGTTGAGGTTTATGCCTGCCGCAATATGGGGGGTGACTAAACCTTCGTGGTAGATAACGTAAGTCAGTAATAAATAGTCCATATGACTTCTGTGGCAAGGCACATAGATGATCTCGTGGCCATTTTGAGCAAGTTCTCGAACGGTCGCTGCATGACCTATTTCGATGCCATTATATATTTTGTTCCAGACCTTAGTTAAAACGCTTGAACCCCATCTTACTATGCCTTCTCGATAGTCTGCGGCGATTTCAGTTAAATATTCTTTAGCTTGTGCTTTTGCTCTTTGTTGGGTGATCTTTTTATGGCTAGCTTCTTCTGCTATGGCCAACGAAACGGATTCAGAGCCTAATACAGCATTATATAGTTGATAGCGTTCTAGTCGATTGGGCCCAGCTATAGCTTGTTGGCGACGATGAAAATGTGTACCTGCCACTCGAATTAATTTGCGGGCAATTTCATCATCTGCCCCTTCAAGGTTACTCATAGCCCTAGATGAAACCGGCTTGCTATAACAAACAAAGTTGTCACGACCTAAAAGTAAAACGATAAAAAACTTTCGCAACCAGTTAGGTGAAACTTGGTTGGCTATAACGTCTGACCAGCCAGACATGTTTTTACCCGGTGCCCGGCCCCAGTGAATTGAAACAGGCACTATTTGAATATCTAAATCAGAATTTTCTCTGTGTAATTTAAATAACCAAGAAGCATTTTCTTCAATATTGGTATTTTTAATTTTTCTATTTAACAGCGAACTTGGATTACGTAAAAAAAGACAAGGTGGAAATTCAGTATCAGCTATATCGACTTGAGCTGTAGGTTTAGGTAAACCAAGGCTTGCCGCGGATATTTTTAGTGCTAGCTGGTCAGTCACTGAGTGGGTTCTAAGTAAATAAACGATTGGTTTAGATTTATCTATGCCTAGTTCAGTTTCTAAATCTGCTGGGATACTTTTGACCTTTACTAGCCATTTGATGGGAATGGTTACCATTGCAAATAGCAATCTATTCACCCTTTTCATACTACCGACCTTACTGTTCTTGATTACTTGCGAAGGATAACATAGGGAACGACATCTATAACCTGAACTCTGGATAAATTGTGTTCATCTGTAGCATTTTTGAACGTTTGACAGCCTTGCTTTTGGCCAAGGTACAAAAATGCTTAAAGTATTTCTTAAAGCCACACTACTCTTTTATTTTCTAGTTAGCTTATCACTTTCGAAACTTATGGGGTCACACTGAACCCAGCTAATTAATTATTTCTAAAATCAATAATGGTTATTAATTTTTATTTTACTTTGTAGTATGTTGAATGTTGACAATAAAAGTGAATGGATAACCATGAAATTGATAATATTTTTTACACTGTGTGCTTTAAATTGCTTAATCACAGTGCAAGCAGTAAAACTAAAAACTATTTACCAAGGCTTTAAACAGCCTGTAGAAATTAAATTTTTGCCTGGATCTAGTACTGAGTTATTACTGGGCGAAAAAGAAGGCCAATTGAACTTTGTTGATCTACAACACAAGACTAAATATCAAGTTCATATGTTTGATGTGGAGTCTGCTGTAGAAATGGGGTTATTAGGTGTGACATTTGCTCCTCAGTTTAACCAAAACCAATATATTTTTGTTAATTATAACCCAGAGCAAGGTGAAGACAGAACACGTGTATCTCGTTTTGTTATGGTCAAAAATAAAGATAAGCAATATCGGTTAGAAAATGAAAAAGTACTGATTGAAATTGACCAACCTCGTCAGAATCATAACGGAGGTCAAGTAGCTTTTGGCCCTGATGGTTATTTGTATATAGGTATGGGAGATGGTGGCGGTGCTGGCGATCCAGATGGCCATGGCCAGAATACAAACACCTTATTAGGTAACATGTTACGCCTCGATATTAATACAAAAGATGACGTGCCTTATGTTGTTCCAAGTGATAACCCTTTTGTGGATAAAGACGGTTTTAAGCCAGAAATTTGGGCTTATGGTATAAGAAACCCTTGGCGTTTCTCGTTTGCTGACGATGTGTTAATTGTGGCTGATGTAGGGCAAAGTAAAGTAGAAGAAGTATCTGTGGTCAAAAAAGGCCAAAATATGGGCTGGAATATCATGGAAGGCGACTTGTGCTTTAAACCTGAAAAAGGCTGTAATCAAAAGGGATTAACTTTGCCTAAGATTACTTATCCACGAACAGAAGGTATGTCCATAACCGGTGGTTTTGTATACACAGGTAAATTAATGACTGAGTTATACAATCATTACATCTATGCCGATTTTATTCTGGGTGGTGTGTGGGCCAGCAAATTTCCTGAACTTTCCGCACCAATCAAATTATTTGATGCTAAAGGTATAAACCTATCCACTTTTGCGTTAGATGCTGATGGTGAAATCTACTCTGCCGACTTTGCCAGCGGTGATTTGTACCAGTTGGTACCCTAGTGGTTAATTTTGAAATAGCGTGCTTACTTTGGTAAGCACTGTTAATTAATCGTTCTCATTTTTTCAAGCTGCTTATTTTTTATTAAAAAAAATAGCTAGAACACTTTTAATTTCAATTTAAATAAGGCCTTCAAAAAACAAAGTTTGAGATCTAGCAATAACTGTTTATACTAACAATAACTGTATAGAAAAACAGGCTGTTTATGCGTCCACTAACTGCGAGACAAGAAGAAGTACTTCAACTAATCAAAACGACTATGTTGGATACTGGAATGCCCCCCACACGTGCAGAAATTGCCCGTGAATTAGGCTTTAAATCGGCTAATGCTGCTGAGGAACATTTAAAGGCTTTAGCTCGTAAAGGGGTAATTGAAATATTGCCCGGTACCTCTAGAGGTATTAAGTTAAATACACCTTTAGAAGATCAACTAGAAGATTTAGGTTTACCGTTAATTGGTCAAGTGGCTGCTGGTGAACCTATTTTGGCTCAAGAACATGTTGAAGGTCATTACAAAGTTGATCCTAGTTTGTTCAAACCTAGTGCCGATTTTTTACTTCGTGTAAACGGCATGAGTATGAAAGATATTGGTATTTTAGATGGTGATCTATTAGCCGTTCATCGCACCACAGATGTACACAATGGCCAAGTAGTAGTTGCACGGGTAGACGAAGATGTGACAGTTAAGCGCTTAGAAAGAAAAGGCCGCGAAGTGTTATTACATGCAGAGAATGCAGACTTTTCGCCTATCAAAGTCGATCTTGCTACCCAACCTTTTAATATTGAAGGTATTGCAGTGGGAGTGATCCGCAACGCAGACTGGATGTAATTCTATTCCTTGGTAATTCATTTTTTTGAGCGCAGCAATTTTTGCTGCGTTTTTGTTTTTTATCTAGTTTTCATTTCTCTTATTTAGTTTTTATCTCAACTGTTTCTGTACTTTTAGTAAAACAAATATTCATAAATTATAAATTTTTATACAAAAGTGTTTAAAAAACCATCAATTGATTGTAATTTAAACAAAAAGGCTAGACGTACCCCCCTTAAATAAGTAATCCTTAGTAATTAGTGTAACAAATTGATAACAATGAATTTTCCCTTGGTTAACTTTTTGTTGCTTGCTTTGAGTGTTAAGAAGTCGTAATTGGTCTTTTTTTACTAAAAAATAATAGAATGTATTTGCCACATAGAGGTGCCGAGTGAAAAAAACTTTGTCTAAAACTGGAGCCATGCTGTCTGTTTTATTAGCTAGCCCAGTGTTTGCTGAAAGCAAAAATCATATCGAACAATACAAGTTGAACATGACACAAGGTGCGACTGAGATCAGTGCTGAAGTATATGATATGCATATGCTGATGTTTATTATATGTGTTGTGATTGGTGCTGGCGTGTTCATCGCCATGTTCATATCTATATATTTCCATAGAAAATCTAGAGGGGCCAAGCCAGCCCACTTCCACGAAAATGTAAAAGTGGAAATTGCTTGGACAGTTATCCCTTTCATTATTTTGGTTGGAATGGCCGTGCCAGCTCGAAATTTATTAATCGATATGGAAGATGCTAGTGAGCCTGATGTAACTGTGTTGGTCACAGGTTCCCAGTGGAAATGGCATTATAAGTATATGGACAGCGAAGTTGAATTTTATTCAAAGTTGGCCACACAACAAGAGCAAATTCAAGGCAAGTTTGACAAAGGGGTTAATTATCTTTTAGAAGTTGACCGAGCTTTAGTTATTCCTACTGGCAAAAGAGTTCGTTTTCTAATTACTTCAGATGATGTGATACATGCTTGGTGGGTGCCAGATTTTGCCATTAAACAAGATGCTAACCCTGGGTTTATTAATGATGCTTGGACTAACGTAGATCACCCAGGTGTATATCGTGGTCAATGTGCGGAACTATGTGGTAAAGATCACGGTTTTATGCCGATTGTGGTAATAGCTAAAGAACCTGCAGAATATGAAAAATGGATTGCTGAACAACAAGCTATTCAGCTTAAAGCAAAACAAGAAGAGCAACGATTATTGGCGATGAACATGTCTTTACCTGAAGCTATGGCGTTAGGTGAAAAAGTGTATAACGCTAATTGTGCCGCATGTCATATGCCAAATGGTGAAGGATTGCCTGGAGTATTCCCTGCACTTAAAGGCAGTCAAATAGCGACAGCCGACCAACCTAAACATATTGCTATATTATTGGACGGGGTGACAGGTACAGCAATGCAATCTTATGCTAAACAATTGAGTATGTCTGAATTGGCAGCTGTGGTGACTTACGAGCGTAATGCTTGGGGTAATAACACCGGTGATTTGGTTCAGGCCAAAGACATTAACGCAGCGATAAACGGAAAATAGGAGTAGGTGACCATGACTACAGTAACTGACGATATTCATCATGATGGCCTACCTGGCGATGGGCATCACGAACATCATATTCCCAGCGGCATAAAACGCTGGTTATTTACTACTAACCATAAAGATATAGGCACCATGTATTTGTGGTTCGCCTTTATTATGTTTCTAACTGGTGGCGCCATGGCGATGGTAATTCGCGCTGAGTTATTTCAGCCAGGATTACAAATATTAGAGCCTAATTTCTTTAATCAAATGACCACAGTGCATGGTTTGATTATGGTGTTTGGTGCAGTAATGCCTGCCTTTACCGGTTTAGCTAACTGGCTGATACCTATGATGATAGGTGCGCCAGATATGGCTTTACCTAGAATGAATAACTGGAGTTTTTGGATACTTCCATTTGCATTTTTGATTTTGCTTGCATCATTATTTATGGAAGGTGGCGGTCCTGCTTTTGGTTGGACTTTTTATGCTCCGCTTTCTACTACTTACAGTAGTGACAGTACGGCCCTCTTTGTTTTCTCAGTACATATCATGGGTGCCTCATCCATAATGGGGGCTATTAACGTCATAGTCACCATCATAAACATGCGTGCTCCTGGTATGACTTATATGAAAATGCCCTTGTTTGTGTGGACTTGGCTAATTACCGCATTCTTACTTATAGCGGTAATGCCGGTCTTAGCCGGTGCGGTGACTATGGTATTGACCGATAAGTTCTTCGGTACTAGTTTCTTTGATGCCGCTGGTGGTGGTGACCCCGTTATGTTCCAGCATATATTCTGGTTCTTTGGTCATCCTGAAGTGTACATCATGATTTTGCCTGCTTTTGGTATTATCTCGGCGATTGTTCCTACCTTTGCCCGTAAACGACTGTTTGGTTATGCCTCTATGGTTTATGCCACGGCATCTATTGCGCTGCTGTCGTTTATTGTCTGGGCGCACCATATGTTTACCACTGGTATGCCTGTGTTTGCTGAGTTGTTCTTTATGTTTGCCACTATGTTGATATCTGTGCCTACAGGGGTAAAAATATTTAACTGGGTGGCAACTATGTGGCGGGGTTCAATGACGTTTGAAGTGCCCATGTTATTTGCATTAGCCTTTATTGTTTTGTTCACTATTGGCGGCTTGTCTGGCTTAATGTTGGCGATTACTCCAGTGGACTTCCAGTATCACGATACCTATTTTGTGGTGGCACATTTCCATTATGTGTTGGTGACAGGAGCGATATTCTCGATTATGGCGGCTGTGTATTATTGGCTACCTAAATGGACAGGGAAAATGTTCCATATTGGGTTAGCTAAATGGCATTTTTGGTGTTCACTTATCTCAGTTAATGTGTTGTTCTTCCCTATGCATTTTGTTGGTTTAGCAGGTATGCCACGTCGTATCCCAGACTATGCTTTACAGTTTGCTGATTTTAATAAATGGATCAGTATCGGCGGTTTTGCATTTGGTTTATCTCAATTTATCTTCTTAGTTTTACTGATTAAAGCTTGTAAGAAACAAGGTGAGCCGGTGTCGGCCCAAGTTTGGGAAGGGGCTGAAGGCCTAGAGTGGGAAATTCCATCTCCAGCGCCTTATCATAGCTTTGAAACACCACCTGTAATTAAATAAACAATGAGTGCCGTTTAAATGAACACACAGCAGAATCAAACCAATAACAACAAAATGGTTGTTAAATTACTTGCCATAGTGGTGGGCATGTTTGGTTTTGGTTTTGCTTTAGTGCCTCTTTACGATGTGTTATGTGATGCTCTAGGTATTAACGGCAAAACTTCAAATGTGGCTGCAGTTTACGAGTCTGTCGAAATAGATGAAAGTAGACTGATTACAGTGGATTTTATTACTCGTGTGAATACTGGTATGCCTTGGGAGTTTAAGGCTGAAACTCGTGTAGTTAAAGTGCATCCTGGAGAAATGAGCCAGGTAAACTTTTATGTGAAAAACCCAACAGGGGCAGATGTAATAGGCCAAGCCGTACCATCAGTATCACCTGGCCCTGCGGCTATATTTATGAATAAAACCGAGTGTTTTTGTTTTGAGCAACAAACATTAAAAGCAGGCGAAGAAGTTCTGATGCCGATGAAGTTTTATATCGACCCTCAACTTCCAAAAGATATCACTTATTTTACTGTGCAATATACCCTCTACAACGTGACAGCTTCGAGTGAAGTTGTAGCGCAAAATCGCGGGTAAAGGAGAACATCATGTCAGAAAAAGAATATGAAAAGTATTATGTGCCCGCAGAAAGTCCTTGGCCATTTGTTGGGGCTGTGGCTTTATTTTTAATTGCTGTCGGGGCGGGAAATTTTGTTATTGAAACTACCCGAGATAAAGAAGGATTTGGCGGATATATATTAATAGCAGGCCTCGCAACTTTATTTATTATGCTAGTGGGTTGGTTTAAAAATCAAATTGATGAATCTATGAGTGGTATGTATAGCGCTCAATTAGGCCGCTCTTATAGACAAGGAATGGCTTGGTTCATCTTCTCCGAAGTGATGTTTTTTATGGCGTTCTTTGGTGCCTTGTTTTACGCCCGTGTAATATCTGTTCCTTGGTTGGGTGGCGCGTCTAATAACTTAGCCACTTATGAAGTTTTATGGCCAACCTTTGAAGCTATTTGGCCATTAGTTGAAACCCCAAATGGTACAAAAACTGAAGCTATGGGCTGGTTTGGTTTGCCGCTTATCAATACTGTTATTCTAGTATTGTCTTCGGTTACCTGTCATATTGCACATGTTGCATTAGAAGAAAATAAACGCGCAAAACTTAAATTATGGCTAAGTATTACCGTGATTTTAGGTTGTATATTCTTGGTGCTGCAGGTTGAAGAATATATCCATGCATATACAGAAATGGGATTAACATTAGAGTCAGGAATATACGGCAACACTTTCTTTATGTTGACCGGTTTTCATGGTTTCCACGTAACCCTAGGTACAGTAATTTTATTTATAATGTTATTAAGAGTATTTAAAGGTCACTTTACTCCAGAAAATCATTTCGCATTTCAAGCGGGAAGTTGGTATTGGCACTTTGTTGATGTAGTTTGGGTGATGCTGTTTTTCGTTGTATATATTTTGTAATTATTTATTGCTAATACAAAATTAAACGATTAAAAAGCCACGGTCGACGTGGCTTTTTAATTATTAACCTGAACTCGGTTTATGATTAATAAGGTGTTGGGTTAGGTGTGATTAATCCGGTAGCTACAGCTAAGAGTATGAGTATTATTATTGCTACTGAAGCCATTAATCTTCGCCCAATGAATTTACTCATGGGGGGACTGTCTGGGTCATTTTTAAGCATAATCATCATGGCTTTAAACAGGTTGAAAATCATAAATAGAATTAAACTGCCAATTAAAATTTTTATTAACATTGATAAACTCCTTGAGCTATTTATTGGACATGTAGATTAGTATGCCTCGATTACCCATCATCCCTACATTAATCACTTTTACCGCTGTTGTCATTATGTTTGCTTTAGGCCTTTGGCAGTTACAGAGAGCAGAACAAAAAAATGAAAGGTTAGCTTCAATAGCTGAACTAAAAGGCTCGTCACAAATGGCTTTATCTGCTGTATTAAGTAATATTCATGATATGCAAGATGTGCCAATTAGTTTTACAGCCAGTGCTGATCCAACACAATATTTTTTATTAGATAATAAAATTCATCAGGGGCGAGTGGGATATCAGCTATTGGTACCTCTACAAACTAACTCTGGCATATTAATGGCAAATTTTGGTTGGTTGTCTGCCACTCACAGTCGTAAAGTTCTACCTGAAGTCAATATTGATGATAACTTGATGTCTTATTCAGGATTAGTTTCATTCCCAAGTAAAAATATATTGGTAACAGAAACGGCAAAAGTAGATGGACAATGGCCAAAAGTGATACAAGAAGTTGATCTAAATGTATTGGAACAGCATTATAGAAAACCTTTATTGCCATTTGTGGTCAAATTGGCTGAAGAACCTAATTCAAGTTTTGTTAGGCAATGGCAAGCTGTTGTCATGCCGCCAGAAAAACATATTGCATACGCAGTGCAGTGGTTTTTATTAGCCTTGGCTGCTGTGATAGTTTTTATCATTGCCCAAAGAAAAAGAATAAAAAGGAGCAAGCGTGAGTACAACTAATAAACCTAATAATAAAAAGATGATGTTAATTTTTGTTGCGGTATTTTTACTGCCAGTAATTCTTGCCAAATTGGCCCTAGAAAACGGTTGGTTTAATAAGGCTGCTACAAATAAGGGGATATTGATTCAACCTCCTATAGACATGAGCCTGATAAAAACTGAGAAACATGATCCTAAGTGGAAGTTAGTTTATGTGTTACCCGAAACCTGTGATTTAAGTTGCGAAAATGCACTATACAGCATTGGCCAAGTTTGGAGTGCTTTAGGTAAAGAAAGTGATAGGGCTGAAGTCGTGGTGATTAGTCATGAAAAAAGTAGCCCCTTACAGTTACAAAAACTAAAAGAAAAACAAAAATTCAGATTGTTAAATACTGATCTAAATAATATCCAGCGTATATTTAATACGACTGATACTGCTGGAATATTTATTGCTGATACCTTAGATAACGTGATTCTACGTTATCCTCTGCAATCCAATGCGGAACAAGCTGTTTTGCATAGTCGAGATATTTTGTCTGATATGCGTAAAGTACTTAAACTGTCCAAAATTGGCTAAAGGAAATAGAGATGAGAAAGCTTGTTCTTTTCAGCATTTTTTTGGCTATGGTAGTGATAGTGTTAGGTGCCTATACCAGATTAACTGATGCTGGTTTAGGCTGTCCCGATTGGCCTGGTTGTTATGGTCATTTGAGTTTTTCAGATACCACTAAACATATAGAAACGGCTCAACAAGCTTTTCCTGATCGACCATTTGAAGAGCATAAAGCCTGGAACGAAATGATTCATCGTTATTTTGCTAGCGGTTTAGGTTTCGTCATTTTAATTATTTTCCTAAATAGTTTGTTTAAAAAATCTTTTAACAAACCGGTCAAATTGCCCTTTTTTCTTGTTTGCCTTGTGTGTTTTCAAGGAGCTTTGGGCATGTGGACAGTCACCTTAAATCTATTGCCTATAGTCGTGATGGGGCACTTGTTAGGTGGTTTTACTGTTTTGTCTTGCTTGTTTTTATTGTACTTAAGATTAACCCCCTACCGAATACCGGGTGGTGATCACCGTATGCGGCGATTTGGCCGATATTCCACTATTGGCATTCTTATTCTAACGGCACAAATTGCATTAGGTGGATGGACGTCAGCAAACTATGCCGCTTTAGCTTGTACCGAGTTGCCTGTTTGTGAAGGTGCTTGGTATGAAAATTTAGATATTGCAGGCGCTTTTAGTATCCCTCATGCTGAAAATTATGAATTTGGGGCTCATCCTTATCATGAACGAATGACTATGCATATAATGCACAGAGTTGGCGCCCTTATAACTTTCTTGTACCTTTGTTGGTTGGGGGCTCGTTTGTATGCAGCAGCTTCTTCTCGTTTGATCAAAAATTTATCAGTTTTACTGATATTAGTATTAGGTCTTCAAGTGATTTTAGGTGTGAGTAATGTGGTATTTAGTTTGCCAGTATTGGTTGCGGTTCTACATAACGCAGTAGCAGCCTGTTTAATGCTGGTATTAATAAGTATTAACTATACCCTGTATCGTAAGACTTAGGAGAATTGAGTGAGTAAAACCATGACAGCGCAACAAAATATGAATTCGAGTTTTCTGTCTACTTGCCAAGATTATTATGAAATGACTAAACCGAAAGTGGTTTTATTATTATTGTTAACTGCTTTGGTGGGTATGTGTTTAGCCAGTGATGAGTGGATAAGCTGGCGAGTATTAATTGCTGGTTTGACGGGCATAGGCTTTTTGTCATCGGCGGCGGCAGTAATCAATCATGTGGTTGATCGTCGAATTGATAGTCAGATGGCTCGTACATTTAATCGACCAGTGCCAAAAGGTAAAATCACCCCTAAAAAAGCTGTCATTTTTGCAGCTGTTTTAACGATAGCGGGTTACATTATACTTGAGTTGTGGGTAAATCGTTTAACTGCAGTTTTAACCTTTGCTGGATTGCTTGGATATGCTGTCATTTATACCATGTATTTAAAACGCGCCACCCCGCAAAATATTGTGATTGGTGGTTTAGCGGGGGCGATTCCGCCTCTTTTAGGTTGGACTGCAGTAACGGGGGAAGTTCATGCTCATGCTTTGTTGTTGGTACTGATTATTTTTACTTGGACTCCTCCGCATTTTTGGGCCTTAGCTATTCATAGAGAAAAAGATTACGCTCGCGCAAAGGTACCAATGTTACCCGTTACTCATGGCATTGATTTCACTAAAACATCGATATTTTTGTACACTATACTGTTATGTGTAGTGTGTTTATTGCCTTATTTGATTGGAATGACGGGGCTTATTTATTTGATTGGTTCCACTTTACTGAATATTGGTTTTTTATTTTATGCTTGGAAATTAAAGTTTGTGGCCGATGAAGATACCGCTATGCAAACATTTAAGTTTTCTATTATTCATTTGATGGTGTTATTTGTGGTGTTACTTGTCGACCATTACATTCATTTTTAATTTTTATCATTCAGGCTGTTCATGAATAAATTACAAGCTGGTTTAGTCGCTCTGGTTGCATTAGTCATTGGTGTTTTTGTGTCTATTAATATTGCACCTCCTACTGTGGATGAGACTCAACATATTCGTATGTATCCAGAACCAAGAGCCCTACCCGATTTTCAATTAATTGATCAAAATTCACAGGCATTTACTTCATCAGCGTTATTAAACCATTGGAGTTTATTATTTGTTGGGTATACCTCTTGTCCGGATATTTGCCCAACTACCTTAGCGGAATTAAAAGCTATTTATCCACAGCTACAACAAATTCCTGCTGAGTTTCCTGTGCAGGTAATCTTGTTATCAATCGATCCTAAGCGTGATACACCACAACGTTTACATGATTATATTAACTTTTTTAATCCTGAGTTTAAGGCGGTAAGTGGTGAACATGCGCAGCTATTTCCACTAGTCCGTGCATTGGGTATGATGTATTCCATGTCTGAAAGCACAGACAAACCTGATTATCTTGTTGATCATAGTTCGTCTGTGGTGTTAATTAATCCTAAGGCCCAAGTGATTGGTCGTTTTAAGCCTGATTTTGAGGTGGGTAAATTACCAATTAGCGAAGGACAAAAAATATTGGCTGACATGCCTACCCTCATTGGTAAGTAATAGCTGTTATGCGGATAAGGCGTGCAACAGAACAAGATGCTGATGAATTAGCTAAACTTGTTTTTGATTCTGCCCCTCAGTTATTAACCGCAGCTTTTAATCTTACCCCTGAATTTTCGGTGAAACACTTTTTAGTAAAAAATTTGTCTAACCGAGACGGACAATATGGTTATTACAATCATTGGCTGGTAGAGCAAAATAACAAAGTGATAGCCTGTGTTAGTGCTTGGCATACTGAATTGAGTGATGAATTTCATAGGGCAACACTATCAGGCATAACCGATTTTTATGGTTTGCAAAATGCTTTGTCGTTATTACATCGTAATCAAGCATTACAAGATTGTATGCCCCAATTAAAGGTTAATGAATGGTGTATAGGGCACTTGTCTGTTTCTAAATCAAAACAAAGGCAAGGAGTAGCCTCTGCTTTATTAGCTTATATGCAGCAATTAGCACTAGAAAATAACAAGTCAGTGCTTTGTCTAGACGTAGAAGCCAGTAATACTCAGGCTATTAGTTTTTATACTAGCCTAGGTTTTTTAATTGTGTCCGAAACAGTGGTGACTGCTCGTATGGCTAATTGGGGCCTAGGCAGCCATCTACATCTCAGCAAGGTATTGAATTAGTCTAACCATTCACCAGCGGCTGTAGGCACAAAAAATGGCTTAGAGTACCAATAGTATCTATTGCCGTAACTTTTACTAGGAGCGGTACAATTTACTCTGTGCCTGCCTGCTTTTCGCATATTGTTAAGATGCATAGATATTTTTCCATCATGATTATTATGCTCAAGTTTATTACCACTTTTAAAGCAGTTAATTTGGGCTGGATTAATGTCTTTGTCATTCACTTGAAAGCTAAAATTTAGCTTATCGGTAGATAAATCTAACTCAGCAATAGTTGGGCTGATATTGGATACAGGCATAGCTAAACTATTTAGCTTAACTTTTAGGGGATCCAGCCTGCTATAAATTCCTGCTGCCGGATATCTAGGTAAGGCTGAAAAATCGCTGTAGGATGCTATTGCGCCACTTTGCTGGCCAAAGCCAACATAACCTAAACTAGTTAGTTTTTGTTGAATAAGATGATTAAATTCTCCATAGGGGTAAGCAAAATATTTAAGACTATAGCCTAGCTTTTGTTTTAGTAATTTTTCTGCAGACGTTACATTGTCGGTGACACGTGTTAACCAAGCTTGCTGTGATTCGTTGGCTAGCTTAGCTAATGAATGTATGTGGGCATTACCATGATTGGCAAAAGTCACTCCCTCTTTACCCATTTCAGTTATTTGTTGCCAATCTAATTGATAATCGGCTCCGCCTATTAACGCCGGATTAATAAAAATGGTATACGGAAAGTTGAATTTCTTTAGAATCGGATGAGCATTTTGATAAATATTGGTGTAGCCATCATCAAAGGTAATCACTACAGTCTTGTCTGGTAGCGGTTGTTTGTTTTGTAATTTTTCTACCACAGTTTTAAGATCTAACACTTGATGGTTGTCTGCTAAATATTGCATATGTTGAGCAAACACTTCAGGCGTCACTGAGGTAGAATTAGGTGTGTCATTGCTTACATGATGATATAGCAAGATTACAGCATTGTCTTGCGCCCAAGAGTTTGTCGGTAGTGCCACGCATGTTAAGGTCAACAACAAAAATTTCCACATTGTATTTATTTAATCCTTTTAAAATGAAAGTCGAATGAGCAGTCACCGTATTTTATCAAACTTTTTGCAAATCAGCTTACATCAAAAAATCCTGCTTATTGCTGGACCTATGATCCTAAGTAATATCACTACACCTTTAATGGGGCTAGTGGATACAGCCGTGTTAGGTCATATGGATGGTGCCCATTTTTTAGCTGGAGCATCCATTGCCACACTTATTATTACTCAAGTATATTGGGTCTGTGGCTTTTTACGTATGACATCAACAGGCTTAAGTGCGCAAGCTAAAGGTAAAAATGATAATGACTTGTGTAGTAAAAGTTTGTTTCAAGGTTTGTTTATTAGCCTTTTGCTGGCAGGGCTGTTACTACTGTTGCAACAACCAATATTGCAGTGGGGTATATATTTAGCGAATACCACGGCTGAAATTGAAACTAGCTTAACTGAATATTTTAATGTGCGAATTTGGGGAGCGCCGGCAGCTATGGCTAATTTGGCTTTAGTGGGTTGGTTAATAGGTCAACAAAAAGCAAAAAGAGTACTGCTGATCCAAGTTGCTGCTAATTTATTAAATGTTGGGTTGAATTTTTGGTTTGTATTAGGTCTAGAGCTCGAAGTGTTTGGTGTGGCTTTAGCAACGGTTTTCGCTGAGTATTTCATTTGTATTGTCAGTCTGTTGATGGCATTGAATGTGTTAGCTAGGCCGACATTCAAGCCTAAATGGTTTTCAGTTGAAAATTTAAAACCTTTATTGCGCTTAAATGGTAATACCTTTTTGCGAAATTTAATGTTGCAAGCCTGTATTGCATTTTTAATCTTTAAAGGAGTGGGGTACGGCACCAGTGAGGCTGCGATAAATGCTATTATCATGCAGTTTTTCACTTTAATTGCCTTGGGTTTAGATGGTGTGGCTTTTGCAGCTGAGGCTCTAGTTGGTGAGAAAAAAGGTCAGCAGGATCAACTAGGTATTGTACAAGTCACGTTACATGGTTTGTTATGGTCTATGCTCTTGGCTGTTGCTTATAGTTGTGTCTTTGGCTTTTGGGGAACAGAAATCACGGCATTATTGACTGATCAAATACTCCTTAGACAAAACATGCAGGATTACATGATTTTTGTTGTGTTATTGCCACTTATCGCCCATTGGTGTTTCTTTTTTGATGGTATTTTTGTTGGTCTAACTCGTGCGACTGCCATGCGAAACTCAATGATCTTGAGCGGGTTCTTTGTATATTTCCCTACTTTTTTATTATTTTCTACCTATCAGAACCAGGCTTTATGGATCGCTATGTTGTTTTTTATGTGTTCTAGAGGTGTGACCTTGGCAGGATATTTTACTTATCTTTGTCGAAAGAAGTTGGTGGCTTTTTAAAGCCTGCTGTCATTCTGTGGGCCAAGATGCCTAAGTAGCCTATTATCGCAGGTACAAGACCTATAGTTATTAATATCAGTCCAGGCACTTGTAGCCAAAACCAATATTTGGCACCTAACAATATAAGCAATGCGCCTAAACAAAATATTCCTAAGCCTAATTTAAATCTAGACCAGCTTTTATTTGGATTATTTGCTAGACGCTGTAACCAGTTTTCAGATGCCATCTTTACACTTTATTGGCTCACTCTTAATAGTAAGAATGATCGCCAGCTTGATGTTCAGTGGCATCTTTGACTGCGGTTAATTCACCAGCAAACTTTTCTAACATTTGTTTTTCAATACCATCTTTTAATGTTAAATCAACTTGTGAACAACCGTTACAACCGCCACCAAATTCTAAGATGGCGGCTTTATCTTTAGTGATTTCAACTAACATCACTTTACCACCATGACTGGCAAGTTGTGGGTTGATTTCAGCTTCAATCATGTAACTAACACGCTCTGCTAAAGGTGCGTCATCATCAACTTTACGGGCTTTGGCATTGGGTGCTTTTAGGGTTAACTGTGAACCCATTTGATCAGTGACGAAGTCTATTTCAGCTTCTTCTAAGAAAGGCGCACTTTCTAGATCAATAACAGCATCAAAACCGTTAAACTTTAATACAGTGTCGCTTTCTTCTACAGCATCTGCTGGACAATAGGATACGCCGCACTCTGCACTGGGAGTGCCTGGGTTGACCACAAACACACGAATACAGGTGTCTGGACCTTGTTTTTCTAGTAGTTTACCGAAATGTGCTTCTGCGGTTTCTGAAATTGAAATCATGGGATACTCACTTAAAAACGTTACTTGTTCTAGTATACCAAGATTACTTGACTAAAACACTCAAGTAATAAAATTTAGCTTCGATTATTTGTTCAAAATTTTTTATAGGGCAATTCATCAGTGAGATGTGAGGGTAATACAAATACTCCATACATCTATTCTTAGCTTGGGGTGAAGTTTATGTAATAACTCATAGGCATGATTCATAGTGCTACCTGTTGTCACCACATCATCGAATAACGCCAGATGTTGATATTGCTGTAATCGTATCATTGCCTGCTGGTCTAACGTAAAAGCGTTACGTAAGTTTTTGCGTCTTTGTATAGCAGTTAAATTAGTTTGTGGCTGGGTCGCTTTACTGCGTTTAATTATGCTTGTGTCTACAGGGATTGCAGTTAACTTACTAATTTGTTTGGCTATTTCAATACTTTGATTAAATTTACGAGTGAAGTACCTTTGACTATGTAAAGGCATAGGTAAAATGGCTTGTGGTATCTCAGGTAAAGAGGCTAAACACTTTTGCTGAAACAAGGTGGCTAAGGCTAAAGCATTAGGTATTTTGGCGGAAAATTTAAGGCCAGTAAGTAACTTTGAAATAGGCCATTGATAATCAGCTAAGGCAAGAATTTGTGGAAAAGCCACTTTAGCTAAATCTCTTTTTACTTTTGGCCTTAACAGCAAGTTATGGTTAACGCTTGCACAATCAAATAATTCGAGGTCCTGTTTGCAATAAGTGCAAAGTAAGTTTGTACTTGATTGTTTGCATATTAAACAGTTTTGTTTAAATTGGCGGTTCATTGTTGTTACGTCCTTGTGCCCAGCAATATTACAATTAGAATGTTGTTTTTGATGAAGGTAAGTGTAGGTCTAATGTCTGTTAAGTTAAATTTTTCTTCAGTTGGACAAGGAAAAAATCTAGTACTTCTACATGGTTGGGGTGTTAATAGCGGGGTTTGGCAAGCACTTATTCCTTATTTACAAAACGAATATCGAGTGACAACCATAGATATCCCTGGCTTTGGACTTAATCATAACGTGCTACCAGAGCCTTATGATTTAGATACTTTGGCTCAGTGTATTGCTCAACAATTACCTACTGATTGTCTATTATTAGGTTGGTCTTTAGGTGGTTTGATTGCCCAACAAATCGCCTTGTCTTATCCAGAAAAAGTACAACAATTACTGTTAGTTTGTTCCTCTCCTAAATTTTCGAGGAGTGATGATTGGCCGGGTATCGACCCTAAAGTTTTAACCTTGTTTGCTAAACAGCTTGAACATGATTTTTCTAAAACGCTGGAGCGATTTTTAGCGATACAGGCAATGGGCAGTGAAAGTGCCAGACAAGATGTTAAAAAAATTAAAACGGCAATACAGCAATACCCTAATCCTTCTGCTAAGGCCTTAGTTGAAGGCCTGAATTTACTTAATCAATGTGACTTACGAGAGCAGTTAAAGGGGTTGTCTGTACCTTGTCACATATTTTTAGGGCGCCTTGATACTTTGGTTCCGGTCAAAATAGCGCCTTTATTGTCTGGTTTATCTAAGCGAATTCAGACTACTATTTTAGTTAAATCGTCGCATGCCCCATTTATTTCTGCCACCGAACATTTTGCCCAATCGCTAAAGCAAATATTGAAAATAGGTTAAAAAAAATACCAAACAAGGTGATTAGATCAATAATAGATGTAGTAAACCTTTATATAATCCACTTTTTGGTTAATAATTGTACATGAGAGGTTTAGTGGTAGTAGAGGTTTTATGAACATAAATAACGATGTAAATTCGGCGATTATTAGTGGTACTTTTGGTATCCAAAAAGCCTCTAGTAATATGGCGCAGCACGCTGATAACTTAGCGCGCTTGTCAATTCATACTCCTGTTTCTAGTGATCCCCAAAATGTGCTTGTTAATGCTTCTCGCACTCAATTAGGGGCAGTGAAACAGTTACTTCCTCAGTCTAGTTCAAATATCACTTCTGATTTAGTGGGTTTGTCGTTAAGCGGCATAAACGCTCAAGCATCAGCAAAAGTGGTGGGTGTTGCTGGTGATACAGTTGGCACTATATTGGATATCTTGGCTTAACCCAGATGAATATCATAGCCCCTATCCCAACGCCTGTTGTCTTTAGTACAGGCACAGTCAATACCGAATCGGTAAAACGGGATAATACTCAGCGTGAAACCATTCCGGCTCTGTCTGGTACAGAAAACTCGGCAGCTGAAACGGGTATTGGTTCTGAGTCAGATAAAGTCAAAAAACCTGGACAAAATTTCCAAGCAGTTACCTATGAAAAACCTTCAGCTGCAAATGCACAACAAGTGGCTGGTCAAGGAGATCAAACTAAAGACAACGCTGAAGATGAAAGCGCGGGTAAAGAAAATGCCGAACAGCGTCAACAAGACCAGCAAGCTCAACAAGAACATTCAGAACAACAGCAAATTAGAGAGTTAAAACAGCGAGACTTAGAAGTACGAGCTCATGAACAAGCTCATGCCGCCGCCGGTGGACAATACGCGGGCGCACCTCAATTTGAGTATGAAAAAGGCCCCGATGGTCGTAATTATGCTGTCGAAGGAGAGGTTTCGATTGATGTATCTAAGGAGTTGTCTCCTGAAGATACAATTCGTAAGGCTCAACAAGTAAAAGCAGCTGCTTTATCTCCAGCAGAACCTTCGGCTCAAGACTTGCGAGTAGCGAATGAAGCTACACAAATGGCTTTGCAAGCGCGCACTGAAATTGCAGAAGAAAAAGCTGAACAGGCAGAATTAGCGTTTAAGCAAGCAACAGCTAAACCTGAAGAGGTCGAAAAAAATAATGAACCTAATCAGTTAAGTTTTGATCTAGAAGATATTGTTGATGAAATTGATATTACAGCTGGAACTAGAAAGCTAGACGTTGATGGCAGTACTATTGCAGCAGAAGAAAGTGCCGCAGTGAGTCAAGCTGCACAAACCAGAGATTTAGAAATTAGCCGGAGAGTGTCAGTGATAGAAGGTTATTATCACAAGGTCGGCCAACCCCATGAAGATAACTTAAAGTTATCGGCTTAGTTATCAGATATTAGTACACATATTAAAACCTCCAACTTTAGTTAAAGTTGGAGGTTTTTTTTATAGGCTTATACCAATTCCATTAAATTCTCGCTGAGTGTACATTTGTTTATTGGAGTTGGTATTATTTCTTCGCTTTGGCAAAAGCGTCAGCGAAAGCATTACCCATCATTTGATTTGATTGTTTAGCCGCAGAATCACGATTATGTGATTTTGTGGATTTAGCCTGCGGTGCTTTTTTATGCTCAACTCTTGCTTTAGTCGCATTGCTTGAACCTTGATTAGGTGTGTCACCCATACGCATAGTAAATGAAACTCGTTTTCGGGCTACATCGACTTCCATCACTTTTACTTTAACAATATCACCCGTTTTGACTATTTCTCGAGGATCTGAAATAAATTTGTCTGTCATGGCACTAATATGCACTAAACCATCTTGATGCACACCCACATCGATAAATGCACCGAAGTTAGCAACATTACTCACTACTCCTTCTAATATCATACCGACTTTTAAATCACTTAAAGACTGAACGTCATCTTTAAAGCTGGCGGTTTTAAACTCTGGGCGAGGATCTCGGCCGGGTTTATCTAGTTCACTTATGATATCGGTAATAGTAGGCAAACCAAATTGTTCAGTCACAAAGTCTTCAGGCTTAAGTTTTTTAAGTACTTCTGTATTGCCGACAATGTCGTTTACTGCCACAGATGCTTGTTGAATGATAGAGTTAACTACCGGATAAGCTTCTGGGTGAACAGCTGAAGCATCCAATGGATCGTCGCCGTTCATAATGCGTAAAAAGCCCGCTGCTTGTTCGAAGGCTTTTGGCCCTAACCTTTCTACATTCAACAATGTTTTACGGCTAGTAAAAGCGCCATTTCTATCTCTAAAGTTAACAATATTATGAGCTAGGGTTTTGTTTAATCCTGATACGTGGCTAAGCAATGCACTAGAAGCGGTATTGATATCGACACCCACGGCATTTACACAATCTTCTATCACAGTACTCAGTGATTTGCCTAAGTTGCTTTGGCTAACATCGTGTTGATATTGCCCTACCCCTATAGCTTTGGGTTCAATTTTCACTAGCTCTGCTAATGGATCTTGCAAACGCCTAGCTATTGATACCGCGCCTCTTAATGACACATCCATATCTGGAAGTTCATTAGAAGCTAATTCTGAAGCAGAATAAACAGAAGCACCTGCTTCACTGACCACTATTTTTTTCACCGCTAACTCAGGGTTAGCTTTTATCACTTCGGCCACTAATTTGTCGGTTTCTCGTGACCCTGTGCCATTGCCAATACTGATAAGTTGCACTTTATGCTGTTTACACAAAGTGGCAATGGTACGTAGTGATTTTTCCCATAGATTTTGTGGAACATGTGGAAAAATTGTACTGGTGGTTAAAACTTTTCCAGTGGCATCAACAATCGCTACTTTTACACCTGTTCTTAAACCTGGATCTAAACCCATTGTGACTTTAGGACCGGCAGGGGCAGCCATTAATAAGTCATTTAAGTTTTTAGCAAAAACATTAATAGCGTCTTGTTCTGCTTGCTCACGAATAGTGCCAAATAACTCATTTTCCATGTGTAGTTGGATTTTTACTCGCCATGTCCATTGCACAACCGAAGCTAACCATTTATCCGCAGCTTTGTTTGCAAAAGATAAGTTAAAGTGCTCTGAGATAATGTGTTCGCAATATGAACTTTTGTCACTTTCGTCCTTTTCAGGATCAGCATCTAGGCTTACTTGTAATATGTTTTCATTTCTGCCACGAAACATGGCTAAGGCACGGTGAGATGGGACTTTTGTCAACAATTCAGAATGGGAAAAATAATCTTTAAATTTTTCACCTTCTTTCTCTTTACCAGCTACAACTTGGCTCTTGATATGGGCATTTTGATTTAGATATTGTCTAACTTTTTGTAATAACTGGGCGTCCTCTGCAAAGCGCTCCATCAAAATATATTTGGCACCATCTAATGCCGCTTTGGTGTCAGGTATAGCGTCAGTGATGTAAGTTATAGCTTGTTGTTCGGGATCTAATTCAGGGTTATTAAATAGAGCATCAGCTAAAGGTTCTAAACCAGCTTCAATCGCGATTTGCCCTTTGGTGCGGCGTTTAGGTTTAAACGGCAGATAGATATCTTCTAGTTCTGTTTTGTTATCTGCAGCTAATAAACTGGCTTGCAGTGCTGGTGTCATTTTTTCTTGTTCTTGAATGGACTTTATGATGACTTTTCTTCGATCTTCTAAATCGCGAAGATAACTAAGGCGTTGCTCAAGTTTCCTTAAGGCAATATCGTCTAAGCCGTCTGTGGCTTCTTTACGATAACGTGCGATAAAAGGGACAGTTGAGCCCTCGTCTAATAAGGTCACTGCCGCTTTTACTTGGTGCGCTTTAACTTGTAGTTCTTGCGCAATTTTTTCTATAATCATCGAGAAGCCTGTAATTATTCATTTCTATCTTGGCACTATATATGGGTGAAATAATCAAATTACCAGTACTTCACGAATAAAATTTACTGAGCCAAATGTTTAATCTTGTAGATTCCAGCTTTAGATTTTAAAAACGAAATTCTTTTGAGTATTTTATGTCGGTGATAAACCAGCTTTTAATGCCACTAGGAGTCACTACGTCAAAGTCTTCATCGACACTTTTTTTCAGCAGAGCTCGCGCCATTGGTGAGTCAATAGATATGTAGTCTTTAGCATCATTATATATTTCTTCAGGACCGACAATTCGAAAACTTTTAATTTCACCTTGCTCATTTTCTATGGTGACAAAAGCGCCAAAAAACACTTTGCCTTCTTGTTGTGGAGAATAATTCACCACTTTTAATTCAGGAAGTAATTTTCTTAGGAAACGAACTCGTCTATCAATTTCTCTTAATTTTCTTTTGTTGTATTGATAATCAGCGTTTTCACTTCTATCACCTAAACTAGCGGCCCAAGTGACCACTTTGGTAATTGCGGGTCTTTCCGTGTACCAAAGAAGATCATGTTCATCGTGAAGTTTTTTGTAACCTTCAGGGGTAATAAGTTTGGTTTTCAAGCATTTACCTTTAGCGATAAAAATTAAGTTTATTATGCCAAGATGTTACCAGTAAAAGAGTTCAATGATTAATTTTAAAATATGCATTTATCCACTAAGAAATTACATCAAATAACCTGAACTCGGGTTATCCCAAGTTTAAGTTAAAAAGTAATAAAAACTGATTTTATTAGTGCAATTTGTTGTTAAAGATATGCCATATTTAGCATACAAAATAATATTCATGTACTAGGATTAGAAGTAATCAAAGTGAAGTGGCTTGTTAAATTACTGACTACTTCGGGCTTCGATTTTAGAGGTACTTTGAGTGGTTGGCACAAATGAAAGTTGCCCATTTAGTGTCGGTGTAAAGTCAAATTAATAGGTTTTATTATTCTTATTTTAAAATGGCAACTGTAAATTTTTGAGGTACAAAACGATATCCAAAATTCTGTAATCAAAAATACGTTAACTATAGTTTCAATTACCCGATTATTTCGGGATTAATAGCCCTTTCTAAGGGCCATAGTATTAAAGGAAAAAGGTGCAGCACGGAGATTAGCTGATTATCATAATGATAGACTCGAGCCGAACATGGCAACATGTTCGGCTTTTTATTTTGATATTTAAAGCATGCGCTTTGCTTAGTGTGTGAAGCACATAATCTATACTTCTTAACAACTAAACAAAGCTTGAATCGCCCTTTCATTGCCCCTCGCTTGCAAACAACACAAACCTAACTGATATGGCTCAATGTCATCTAACACTATACGACTAACTCTTTGCCCAACAGTGGAGTGATCTAGCACTATACTTGGCACTATGCCTAAACCACACCCCAAAGCGACCATGCTGACGATGGCCTCGTTTCCCGCTACTGTGGCGTAAACTCTAGGGCGAATTCCTCGTTCGGCAAACCAGTGATGCACTATACGCTTTGATGGGCCTGATTCAGGCAAAATGAATGAATGATTGCGCCAATCTACTTGGTTAAGGCGAGACAATTGTAAGTCTTTGGCGGCAATCAGCACTAAAGGTATTTCATCTAAAGGTAAAAATTTGAGTTCTTTAGGAAAATCTGGGGTATGGATGGCAATTGAAGCATCCACTTCTTGTTTCATCACCTTACTGGCAGACCAAGCCGGATCACCTGTGCTTAATTTTATTTCGATCTGAGGATACTTATGTCTAAAATTATCTAACAAACTGGGTAAATGGCTTTGGCTCGCGGTGACCGAACAAAACAAACTGAGTTCACCTTGTAGTTGCTGATGATCTTGTTTTAATTCAAGTTTGACTTTTTTCCACTCATTCAAGGTTTGTTGACTAAAACCCAATAACTTTGAACCTGCTGCTGTGAGTTTTACTTTGCGGTTATCTCGCACAAATAAAGGTGTACCACACTCTTCTTCAAGGCGTTGAATAGTGCGGCTCAAAGTCGAGGGGCTAACAAATAATGCTTCTGCAGTTTTACCAAAATGTAAACTATTCGCTAAATGTTGAAATAGCTCTAAGCTACGAATATCCATCAAACCGACCTTTGTTGCATTTTGTGAAACATTATATTGCAAATATATCATTTTATACAATATAGCTTATTGACTATTATTCAGCCATCGCAATTTCATCTCGAATTTGCACGCGTTCAAAGTTAAAAAACTTAAGGATTTAACATGGCTAATTATTTCAATACATTATCGCTACGTCAGCAACTTGACCAAATCGGTCGCTGTCGTTTTATGGACCGTTCAGAATTTTCTTCTGGTTGTGATTTCGTTAAAGGCAAAAAAATTGTCATCGTTGGTTGTGGTGCACAAGGTTTAAATCAAGGTTTGAACATGCGCGATTCTGGCTTAGATATTTCTTATGCTTTACGCCAAGCAGCTATCGACGAAAAACGTGAGTCTTTCCAACGTGCTAGCGACAATGGTTTTACTGTAGGTACTTACCAAGATCTTATCCCAACTGCTGACATCGTTTATAACCTAACACCTGATAAGCAACACTCAAGTGTTGTTGAAGCAGTTATGCCGTTAATGCAACAGGGCGCTACTTTAGGTTATTCACACGGTTTCAACATTGTTGAAGAAGGCCAACAAATTCGTTCAGACATCACAGTCGTAATGTGTGCTCCTAAATGTCCAGGTACTGAAGTACGTGAAGAGTACAAGCGTGGTTTTGGTGTACCAACCCTAATCGCTGTTCACCCAGAAAATGATCCTAAAGGTCAAGGTTGGGATATCGCTAAAGCACTAGCTTCTGCTACAGGTGGCGATCGCGCTGGTGTATTAGAATCTTCATTTGTTGCTGAAGTTAAGTCTGACTTAATGGGTGAGCAAACTATCTTATGTGGTATGCAACAAGTTGCTGCTATCTTAGGTTACGAAAAAATGGTTGCTGAAGGTATCGACCCAGGTTATGCAGGCAAACTAATCCAAGACGGTTTAGAAACCATCACCGAAGCCCTTAAAATCGGTGGCGTGACTAACATGATGGACAGATTGTCTAACCCAGCTAAAGTAAAAGCGTTTGAATTAGCTGAAGAATTAAAAGTTCTTTTAGGTGATTTATTCGGTAAACATCAAGATGACATCATTAGCGGTGAGTTTTCTCGCACTATGATGGAAGATTGGGCCAATGGCGATGCTAACTTGCTTAAATGGCGTGAAGAAACGGGCGAAACTGGTTTTGAAAATGCACCTGAGTTTAACGGTGCTATCGATGAGCAAGAATACTTCGACAATGCTGTATTCTTAGTCGCTATGATCAAAGCCGGTGTAGAAATGGCCTTTGATACTATGGTTGAAGCGGGCATTTTACCAGAGTCTGCATACTACGAATCACTTCACGAAACGCCATTAATTTCTAACACAATCGCTCGTAAACGTTTGTACGAAATGAACGTGGTTATTTCTGACACAGCTGAATACGGTAACTACTTATTCGCTAATGTAGCTGTACCAATTTTACGTGAAAAATTAATGCCAAACATAGGTACTGATTTAATCGGTAAAGCATACACAACTGCAACTAACAGCGTAGACAACAAAAAATTAGTTGATATCAATAAAGAAATCCGTGAAAGCGGCGTTGAAACAATCGGCGCAACTTTACGTGGTTATATGACTGATATGAAAACTATCGTAGAATCTGCTTAAGTTTATCTTTCGCTAATAAAAACCCAGCCTATATGGCTGGGATTTTAGTATCTAGGATACTTAAAACGACAAGTGTATGCGATAAGATACATAGTAGGATCTCATTAAATAGGGTTTACAGCTGATTTATTGAATAAATTATTGGTAATACAGCAATTAATTGAATACTATTTGTACAGTTTGTGAATATGTCTGAGATTAGATACGGTGCAAGTCAAAACTCAGACCTCATAGCCTATTAAACGTGACCTAAGAACTGGCCTTAATATTGCTTAGGCTCAATACTACAACTTTACATATAATTTATTTCTAGGGTCAACATGAACGAAACTATTGCCAAAACTACCCAAGTAGACGAATGGATCTTTGAAATTAAAATGGTTAAGGCAATAAAAGTCAAAAAACATGGCGAACCTTATTCAGCAGTCGCTAGCCTCACAGCCAATGGTGAGCAAATGTATATTGACTCTCACTTGTCAACCGGTGACGAAGAACTAAACAAAGATGACTTTATGGCTATCTATAAATTTTGCCAATCTATCGGTATGAAAAATATTAATTACGATAGAATCAAAAATGGTTTTAGAACTAGCAAAAGTATAGAAATAGTTGAAAACCAAACACCAAAGCTTAGAGCTATTTAAGTAATAGCATAAGTGAGAAGTTTTAAACTTCTGTGCTCAAACCTTATTCAGATTTTTTAATTTGAATCTAGGCGCTATTTTAGGTGCCTAGAGGTTTGGTATAACTGTTCTATTACTTGTCTGCATACCAATATAAAATAAAAGAAATGCAGCCAAAGGCCACAAAACCAAGTGCCACAGGGGTGATGGTTGTGTGAATAAAGCTACCAATAAACACAGCTGTGGGCACTGAGAACACACTACTCAGTGAACCAATAATTGCAGCACCTAAACCAGCCATTTTGCCCAATGGTTGCATAGCCATAGAATTAATATTGCCAAACAAAATACCAATACAGAAAAAATCACAAAACAACACACTGACAAACTGCCATAGAGGTGGAATGCCATCATTGGCAAAACACAGAGCTGCCAGTAAAGTAGAAAAGATCATCCAGCCTAACATTGCCCAAGTACACAGCTTACGCATACCTAATCGCATGACTAAGGTGCCATTGATAAAAGAAGCTAGGCCAATTGAGAAAGACAATAAAGCAAAATACATAGGGAACATCTCCCCAGTATCATAAATCTGCTGAAACAATGTCTGTGAAGAGCTAATGTAAGCTAGAAATGCCCCAAAAATGACTCCAGAAGATATGGTGTAAAACATCACCACTTTATGGGTCAGAATAAACTTACTCGATTGCCAAAGTTTTGCCCAACTAAAAGGTTCGCGCATTTCTTTGGGTAAGGTTTCGGCTTGGCGCACAAAAAACCACACACCTATAATTAAACCAATTAACAAAAACGAAGCAAAAATATAGCGCCAAGATAACCAAAGCAGAATGGCTTGACCAAAACTAGGGGCTAACATTGGCACCAAAATAAACACCATCATAATGAACGACATGACCCTAGCCATGGCTTCACCTTCAAACTTATCTCGGATCACTGCCAAAGTCGCAATTCTCGGTCCAGAGACGCCAAATGCTTGGATCACTCGACCAATCAGGAGCACAGTAAGAGATTCAGCAAACATACAGACTAATGTGCCTAGGGCAAAAATAAGTAAGCCATGCAGAATGGCATAACGCCGACCTTTATCGTCAGACAATGGCCCATAAAACAACTGACCAAAAGCCATACCTAAAAAGAATAATGAAACAATCAAATGTGTTTGTTGTGGATCTTGGATGCCTAAATCAACACCTATTTGATGTAAGGCTGGCAACATAGCGTCTATACTTAATGCCACTATCGAGGTCATCAATGCCATAAGTGCCACAAACTCTACCAAACCTATATCTGGCTTAGTTTCTTGCGGCGAGGTTTGATGTTTGACAGACATGATTTAGACCAATAGGTTAAGAGCGTTGAATTTTATCAATAGCTAAAAATAGTGCTTTTATCTTTTATATCAGATAGTAAGTGAATTTAATCAATTTTCACAAAAATGAAGTCGGTTAAATTTTTGCAAAGGTTCGATAACAATAAAAGAACATCAGCCTAAACAAATCCACTATTTGCTTAGGCTATATGGTTCGTTAACTCGAGCCTAGGTTATTGAGTTATTTCTGGCTCATCAGAATTTGCCAAAACTTTTACTCGGCCATTACGTAAACTATAAATCCAGCTATGTACATTCACCGATTGTCCTCGAGCAATAGCATCTTTTACAATATTACTGCGGCGAACATTGTCAGCCTGTTCCATCACATTTAATTCACACATTCTGGCTGACTTTTCATCTGCATTTAACACAGATAATTCTTCTCTATGTTTATAGGCAATATCTTTAATGTGCCCTAACCAGTTATCAATCAAACCAAATTGTTGATCGCCTAAAGCCGCATCGACTCCACCACAGCCATAATGACCACAAACAATCACATGTTTAACTTTTAAAACGTCCACAGCATATTGCAATACAGATAAACAATTAAAGTCAGTGTGCACCACTAAATTGGCTACGTTTCTATGTACAAAAATATCACCAGGGATCAAACCTACAATCTGATTGGCAGGCACTCGGCTATCAGAGCAACCTATCCACAAATATTCAGGCTTTTGTCTTTCTGATAGGCGATTAAAAAATTCAGGATCTGCTTCTTTAGTAGATTCAGACCAATTTTTATTATTTTCAAGTAGTTGAGAAATTTTTTTCATATTACCTCTTTGTAAGACGCAGAGTATAAAGACAATTGCTGGGATAAATCCAACGATATATAAATAAATATTATTTCGACAATTCGATGATAGAACTTACCGATTATATCTGTTGCTGGCACATTCGATAAAACAAAACTGTGCATAGAATAAGGTCTTAAACCTAACTTTCAACCCCAAATTTGTTGTGGCTATTTAAACTCCGGCCAAATATCCATTTCTATTATTTTAAACACCAGAAAATATTTTTTATATTATACTGAGGCAAAAGTATTCTCAGAACCAAGTGCATCAAATGAAAAAAATATTGATATCAGTTAGCATTGTACTAGCTATCTTAGTTGCGATTGTTTTCTATCGGACTATGACAGTCTTTGAGAATACTCAATATCAGGTAACAAGCCCTATACAAGTAATCTCACTCGATCAAGCAAGTGTCATTCAACGTTTTAGTCAAGCGATTCAGATACCCACCATATCTTACGACGATAGCAGTCAAATCGATCACCAAGCCTTCGCAGATTTCCATCAATTTTTGGCTAAGTCGTTTCCTCTAGTGCACCAACAAACTCAACTGAAAATATTTGCAGGTTATAGTTTGCTCTATCATCTAAAAGGAACTAATACACAACTAAAGCCGGCCTTGTTTATGGGTCATATTGATGTGGTGCCGGTAGATCAAGCATCTCGAGATAAGTGGCAACATGAACCGTTTTCAGGTGCTGTAATTGATGACACAATTTGGGGACGTGGCACTATCGACGACAAAATAAGTGTGGTGGCGTTAATGGAGGCCATGGAACATTATTTAGCCAGAGGTATACAACCAGAGCGCAGTATCTATTTTGCTTTCGGCCATGATGAAGAAGTAGGGGGAAAAGGTGCCATAGCTATAGCCGAATACTTTAAAACTCAAAACACTGAGTTTGAATTTATTTTAGACGAAGGGGGGATTATTTCTGAAGGCATAGTGCCAGGTATCTCCCAAGCAGTAGCATTAGTGGGCATTGCCGAAAAAGGCTTTGTTAATTTTCGCTTAACTGTAAAAGGTGAGGGTGGTCATTCATCTCAACCCCCCGCCCATACCGCCTCTGGCATTTTGGCTCAAGCCATAGTCAAAGTCGAAAATAATCCATTTCCTGCCACCTTTGAATTTTTCGAAATAATGTTTGAACGTATCGGTTATGCCACCGACTTATCACTGCGCTTACCCTTGTCTAATTTATGGTTGTTAGAACCTGTAGTGATGCAAGCTCTGACGGCTAAGCCGAGCACAGCAGCCAGCTCCCGCACCACAACAGCTGTCACTATGTTGCAAGGTAGTAGCAAATCAAATGTACTGCCAACAGAAGCCAGTGCAGTGGTGAATTTTAGGATATTACCTGGAGACACAATCGATAGTATTCGTGCTCATTTGGCTAAAGTTATAGATGATCCACAAGTTGAGATAACAGCAGAGCTCGCCAATGAAGCATCAAGTATCTCACCGGCAAATAGTTATGGTTTTAATTTGATTGAATCCACCATTAGGCGCATTGACGACACTGTTTTAGTTGCCCCTTTCTTAATGATTGGCGCAACCGATGCTAGGCATTTTGATGATTTATCAAACAATATTTATCGTTTTATGATGGTCAGACTCAATTCAGAAACGCTCAAACAATTCCACGGTATCAACGAACAAATTAGCGTCAAAGACTACCTAGGCTCTATTCAATTTTATCATGCCATGTTAGAACAAGCGGCCAGTGGTGAGTCCCTATAAGATTCTAACTCTGCTTGAATAGTTGATTTTTACTGGCGTATAACCAAGTTAACGCTAACAGCAACAAGGTAATAACGATGGCGGTGGGTTCAAATGCATCGCCTAATATTTCGCGATATTTTTTGGCCCAAAACAAAGCAAAAAAGCAATGACTGGTGAGAATAACTGCTAGCCAAAAGTTAACTAATTTTGCCCATTTCTGTTGTTGAAATCCGTACCAAGCTAAATTGCCAAATAACACAGCAATAACCAAAATCATGGTGGGTATAATGAAGTGTTTACCAATAATAAATGTTTGCAATACCCCTAGGCTACTAACAAAGGCAACTGTGGCCATTAACCAATCAAGTCCATAACTAAAGTTCAATTTTTTCACAACGCCAACCTATTATTAAAACTTAAGACAAGACGAATCCAAGTAACGTGCCAGAGTTATAGCCAAAATTTATCGAGATACATAATTGGCCACACCGGCCATATTTAAAGCACTACAAACAAAAATAGACAATAGTAGGAGATTAATGAGTATAGAAAATCTAAGGATTTAGCGAATCAACTTGCCCAAATATGATGCAGAAAGCCCGAAAAAAACGCCATAAAAGTCAATTAAGACGCCCCCTAAATAGAGGGTATAACGGAATTGCCGACTTTTAGCTTAAGCTATACTTTTCGTAGATAGGTTTTGTAAACCCAGCCATCAATGACGCCATCAGACTCTAGATCAACTTCCACCCAATTACCTATTTCTTGGCCAATTGATAAAATCTGATTTAAAGGTAAGTTATCCAAAATATCAAAATCTTGACCCGCACCTGCGCGCATTCTTAAACCAGAGCGAGCATTAACCGCATATTGATCAACGACCATCTCAGGCTCAGGTTCTATTTTTTGCGGCATCAATTCTGGCAGAGTGCTCGCTTCATCATCCACGGGCTTTAAAAACAACTCGCCTTCAGCTGCTCGTCTTTTTACTAATCCAGCTAAAGAGCGTTTTTTACCTGTACTTGGGTCGGTTGCTTTTACCCAACGACTTAACTCACTAGGCACACAATCATAATCTTTCCCATTTAATTTTCGGCGCAAAGTACTCGCATTTAAATTACCCGCGCCACAATTAAAAGCAAAACTAACCAGTGCAGCAAATTGATTGTCATTTAGCTCAACACTGATTGCCTTTTCTACCGCTATAGCAAAAGCCTGCATGTCATCTTGTAGAATATTTTCTGCTTCTTGCTCGGTAATAGACTGGCCCATTTGTACATTTTGCGTATGCCCATACCCTATAGTCGGCACACCTGCGGGACATATATAGGCATCGGTATAAAGCCCTTCAAACTGCTTTACTAGGTTTAAGCCATTTTGATTAATTAATCTGCTCATTTTTATTCCTTTAAATTATTGTGACCTTGCTCAAAATATAACAACAACTTTCACTTTTCTCTATTTAATCTAACTAAAATTTAAACGAACTTCTATGACATAACTTCTTTGATCATTTTTATTTGAGTTACGCTATATCAAATACATATTTAGCGATAATATCCTATGGATATCATTATTAATTTTCACGGTAATTAACCTAATCTCAGGTTAATTAGATTCACTAAGCCCTCATCATATAAGCTTACTCAACCAATAGGATTATCTGTATTTGTGATAAATACCATTAAAATCAAACTACCAGACCCAAGGGAACAAAATTATTGGGAATGTATTATTGAAGTAGATGGCGATACAAGTCTGGAAGATTTACATTTTATCATCCAAGGAGCAGTAGAATTTGATAACGATCATATGTATGAATTTTTTATTGCTAAAACGGAACGTGCTTATGAGCGGAATAGCTTTGTATGTAATGAACAGCAAATAGTAAATACTAGTATTGAATCTTTTACCCAAGCTGCCAAAGGGAAGAAGATGTTTTACTTGTTTGATTACGGTGATAGCTGGTTATTTCAGATCAATAAAACCCGCAAGCAACCTTTTGCTCCCGTTGAGAATATTGAATATCCGCATATTGTGTCTAGAAGTGATTTTTTTCCTGAACAATATTCAGATTGGGACGAAGAAGATTATGAGGACGATTTTGATGATGATTAAAATAATCAAGCCGATTACCTAATAATTGATATTAAAAATAGGCTTTGCTATTCCAGAAATGGGTTTAGCAAAAGCTCAGTAGCATCGCTACCAAGCTTTTATTAAATCTCCTGAGCCAGGGGGAACCCGGTTCTCAGGCTAAGTAATTTTATTGACGAACTTCACCATCACCCATCACAATAAACTTCTCGGTAGTAAGCGACTCTGCGCCCATAGGGCCGTAGGCATGTAATTTACTAGTAGAAATACCAATTTCAGCACCTAAGCCCAACTGACCACCGTCAGAGAAGCGAGATGAAGCATTGGCCATGACTACTGCAGAGTTAATGCGGCGAATGAATTCTTGGGTTTTTGAGTAATCTTGAGAAACGATTACCTCGGTATGACCAGAACTATATTCTTCAATATGCTCAATTGCTTGCTCAAAATCGTCAACTACTCTTACTGCGATTTCCATAGCTAAATATTCAGCATGCCAATCATCTACTGTAGCGGCGGTTGCACCAGCAAAATAACCTATGCTGTTTTCACAAGCATGTATCACAGTGTTGTGCTCGGCTAACATAGCGGCAGCTTTAGGCAAAAATGACGCGGCTACATCTTTATGTACCACTAATGTTTCGAGTGAATTACATACGCCGGTGCGTTGCGTTTTACCATTTTTAAGAATATTCAAACCTTTAGCTTGGTCGGCATCGCTGTCTATATATAAATGACAAACACCTTTAAAGTGCTGGATAACCGGGATACGGCTATTTTCAGAAACAAAACGAATTAGGCCTTCACCACCACGAGGAATAATCAAATCAATAGACTCGTTTAATGTCATCAATTCATTCATAACGGCGCGGTCAGTATCAGGTATGACTACCACTGCAGCAGGATCGATTTGATGTTTGGCCAAAGCTGATTTAATACATTCGGCTAACGCCAAGTTTGAGTGAATGGCTTCTTTACCACCACGTAAAACCACAGCATTACCGGCTTTAAGGCATAAAGCTGCTGCGTCTATTGTTACGTTAGGGCGAGATTCATAAATCATCGCAATTACACCTAATGGAATGCGCATTTTACCCACTTGAATACCACTTGGCATACGTTGAATGCTAGAGATATTTCCTACAGGATCTGCCTGTCCGGCAATTTCGAGTACGGCATCTGCGATAGCTTGGATACGAGTAGAGTCAAGGGCTAGACGATCTAACATTGCTGCATCTAAACCATTTTCTTTTCCTGCGGCCAAGTCTTTCTCATTTGCAGCTAAAATGCTCGGTGTGTTGGCAGATAAGGATTCAGCGATATCTGTTAATAACTGATTTTTCTGTTCAGCATTTAAATTAGCAACTTGGCGTGCAGCTTTTTTGGCTTGCTGCGCCGCTTCGGCAATAGAGAAACTCATGTGTATACCTCGATAATTAATTATTCGGTGTCATGTTATGACATTGATTTTTGATCGTTACAGCAGAACTAGATCGTCTCTATGTACTGCAGCTTCGCTCAAAGAGTAGCCTAGTTTGGCTTCAATTTGATTGCTTTTTAGCCCTTGTATTGCGCATAAATCTGCAGCGTTATACATGACTAGCCCTTTAGCTATGGCTTTATTTTCAAAACTAATATTCACTGCATCACCAGATGCAAACTGTCCATCAACCTTTATGATACCAGATGGCAACAAAGAAGCGCCCTTATCTAAAAGTGCATCTTTCGCTCCTATATCAATATGCACGTTCCCCTTCACTTTCAAGGTGTGTCTAAGCCAAGTGTTTCTGGCACTAGTTTGCGTTTTTGTAGTTTTAAACAAAGTGCCAGGTACAGTGCCTGTTGCTAATAACTTAAATACGTTGGCATCTCGACCGTTAACTATCAAGGTCTGAATGCCAGAATTTACACATTTATCAGCAGCTTGAATCTTAGTTTGCATACCGCCTGTACCCACATCACTGCCCGCACCGCCAGCCAAATCATAAATAGCTTGATCTATATGTGAGACTTCAGAAATCAGTTTAGCATTTTCATTTTTTCGTGGATCGGCATCATACAAACCGTTGATATCAGAACAAATAATTAAGGTATCTGCTTCTGCGACTAATGCGGTATAGGCCGCCAAGTTATCATTGTCGCCCACTTTTAACTCATTAACGGCCACAGTGTCATTTTCGTTTACTATGGGTAAGGCGTTGTTTTTTAATAATTCTCTGAGCGTATTTTTAATATTGACGTAACGAGTACGATTATGTAAATCATCTGCTGTGAGTAAGATTTGTGCACAATCAAAATCGAATAACCCCGCCCAATTAGCCATCATTTGCATTTGGCCAATAGCGGCCATGGCTTGTTTTTCAGCTATTGAAGGTTTGTGTTTATAGGCGATTTTACCCTTTCCTGCGGCAACACTGCCCGAAGAGACTAAAATCACCTCTTTTCCTTGTTTACGACTTTCGCTGATAAATTGCGCAATGGCCGCTAAATACTGGGTGCTACATTGATTATTACTAGGCGCAATTAAACTGCTACCTACTTTAATCACTGCACGTTTCCAGCTAAATGTACTCATACTAATCCTCACAAATCAATTCACATAGGTTACGATAAACAGCAGTAATAACAAGCCATTGTAGTTATAAGCTAGGCGTGATTAAACCAATGCCATATATAACTCACTTGACGAGTGTTTAAGACGAATCTTCGAATTTCTACAACGACATATTTGGGATAATTATTTCAATAAATAGCGCTTAACGGCTATTTTTGTAAAAAGTTCGTAAAACAGTCTTAAAATGAATAATTCAAATAAAAAACTAACCTTCAGTGACTCCGTTGAAATGCTCAAAATTACCTTTGGCACCCATCATTAGGTACTGCAAACTTTGGATATTATACTAAGGTACTAGAAACATTGAGTTGAAAAAGTACTTACATTTCGACTAATTGTCATTCATCGCCCTGATTAAATAAATTCACACCTAGAAACCAATAGTGAATTGACAAAAATATCCTCACCCAAAACACCTTAACGATGTACTAATAAAATAAAAAGGAGACAAATTTAAAACTATTTTTGATAAAAAAATTACCCAAGATAACGCTTTGAAATATAAAATATTTTACTTTTTTAAGCTACAAAATTGTAGAGCAGGTCAACCCCTTAGCTTGACAAACGATTAATTATCGACCTAAATAATTACCTTAACTGAAGATTATTCTCAACTATTCGATCAGCTAAATGGATTTAGTCATATGTCAGAACTTTTTCGTCAACAAGCCTTAGACGCACAAAAACAAAGGTTATATGGTAATATATGCCTTGCCCAACCGCTGTCTCTCACTGTGCTTACCTTAACACTCACTACTGTGGTGATAGCTATAATGCTGTTTCTGTGTTTTACCAATTACGCACGTAAAGAAACAGTACATGGTTACCTTAAACCGGAAGAAGGTCTAATACAAAGTTATACCGAACGTGGCGGGGTGGTGGACCAACTGTTTGTTCAAGAAGGCAGCAAAGTCGTCGCTGGTCAACCTCTAGCGTTAATTGTCACGGCACAAATTCTTGACTCAGGCGAAGAGCTGAGTGACAAACTCGCTCTTGAGCTAAGCAATCAAAGCCGCTTGCTTGATGAGCAATGGCAGCAACAAGAAAGACTACAGGAGGAGGAGTCTTTGCGCCTAAGTCAACGCCTTAGTGTGCTAAATGACTCTCTCGCAGGATTGGTTCGCCAACAAAAATTGCAGAGGGAAAAAATTGCCTTGCTAGAGGCTCAACAGAGCCAATACTACAAGTTGCAACAGCAGGGTTATATTTCTGAACTGGAATTACAGCAACAACTGGAAAAGCATCTGATAGGCAGACAAGATCTCGAGTCTTTACTGCGCAGCACACTACAGCAAAAAAATGAAATTCAGCAATTAGAACATGAGCTTGTCACTCTGGCTGACAGATACGGCGTAAAAAGAACCGAAATTGCTCAGCAACAATCTGAACTTAGTCGCCAATCATCCCATTTACAAAACAGCCATAAACTGGTGATTAATGCCACACATAGTGGCACGATTACGGCCATCCAGGTGGATAAAGGTCAGGGAGTGCAACATAATACCTTGCTGATGAGTCTGCTTCCTGAAGGCGCAGAGCTTGTGGCGGAGCTGATGCTACCAACTCGCTCTGCTGGTTTTATCAAAATCGGCGATGTAGCCAGATTACGTTTCGAAGCATTTCCTCATCAACGTTTTGGTTTAATGCAAAGTCACATAGTCAGGGTCGATCAAGCATTGATCACTCAAGCAACAAACAGTCTTCCAGTGCCCCTTACTGAACCTGTCTATCGTGCCCGCAGCAAGCTAAGTGAGCAATCCATTCGGGGTTATGGACAAGAATTCACCCTCAAAAGTGGTATGTTATTAGAAGCGGATATAGTTTTAGACACTCGTTCTTTACTCGATTGGATGCTCGATCCAATTTATAGTTTACAAGGTAGGATAGGCTGATGGCGTTAGCAAGCCAGCATGCCAATCCCTTGGAACTGCTCGAGTTTTCGTCAGCCAAACGGGTACCTCTTATTTTGCAGGCTGAAGTTGCCGAATGCGGTTTGGCGTCGATGGCAATGGTTGCCTCGTACTATGGTCACAAGCTTGATATGTCAGCTATGCGCAAGCGTTTTTCAGCCAATTTAAAGGGCATGAATCTGCAACAGTTGATTGATGTGGGTGACAGTTTGGGTTTGGTCAGTCGCGCTGTGAAATGCTCCATTGACGATGTGGATAAACTTAACCTGCCCTGTATTCTGCACTGGGACATGAATCACTTTGTAGTACTGACAAAAATATCTAAAAAAAGTGCCACTACAAATGATCCAGCCTTGGGTAAGCGCTGCCTCAGTTTGAGTGATTTCGCCGATCACTATACCGGTATCGCTCTGGAGCTGCATCCCACCAGTAAGTTTGTTAAACAACGTGAACAACAGTCCATGGGCTTATCACAGCTGTGGAGCAAAATGACAGGGTTAAAGTCCGCATTATTAAAATTATTTGCCCTATCGATTTTATTGCAACTATTCTCACTGGCCACTCCTTACTATATGCAATGGGTGGTGGACGAAGTGCTGATAAGTCAAGATCAGCCTTTGCTGTCGGTGCTGGCCATGGGTTTTGCCTTGCTGGTTATCATCTCAGTGGTGACCAGTAGTGCCAGAAGCTGGTTAGTACTGCGCTTGTCTAGTTTGCTCAATATGCAAATGGGGGTAAATCTGCTCCATCATTTATTACGTCTACCCATGCAGTATTTTGAGAGACGACATATTGGCGATGTGGTTTCACGTTTTGGTTCACTGGGTCATATTCGTGAGCGTTTAACCACAGGGGTAGTTGAGACCCTGGTGGATGGGGTGATGGCCCTCACGGTATTAAGTATGATGTTTATTTACAGCGCCAAGTTAACCTTGGTGGTGCTACTGGCTATAGCCTTGTATAGCCTGTTGAGGCTGGGCCTTTATCGGCCACTTCATCAAGCATCTGAAGAAGCTATCCAGAGTGGTGCGAAAGAGCAAAGTAGTTTTTTAGAAAATATCCGTGGAATGCAAAGCATAAAGTTGTTCGGTAATGAATCTCAGCGCCAAGGGATCTGGCAGAATCGCTACGCCGAAGTGATCAATGCCGATATTCGCTTGGGTAAACTCAACATCAGTTTCTCGGCCGCTAACCAGCTATTGTTTGGTTTGGAAAATGTTGCTGTTATCTATATGGCAGCCATGCTAGTGATGCAAAATACCTTGTCGGTAGGCATGGTACTTGCCTTTATTGCTTACAAAGGTCAGTTGACTAGCCGTTTTACTAATCTAATCGAGCAGCTTATTCAGTTCAAAATGATGCGACTGCACCTAGATCGCATAGCCGATATTGCCCTGCATGAGCAGGAAAAACACCGTGAAGGTAACACAATGGTGAAAGCGCCCAAAGGTCAACTGATACTGGAAAATCTGAGTTTTAGTTACGCTGATGACCAGCCTGATATTATTGACAAGATCAACTTGAGCATAGAAGCCGGAGATTGTATTGCTATTATCGGCGCCTCTGGCTGCGGCAAAAGCACGCTGATGAAGTTGATGTTGGGCCTTTTGACGCCTACGTCAGGAAGAATATTACTCGATGGTCAGGATATCACTCACCTTGGCCTTAAAAATTACCGCCATCTCATCAGCGGTGTGATGCAAAACGACACTTTATTGGCAGGATCCATTGCCGATAATATTAGCTTCTTTGACCCAGAGCCTAATTACCTGAAAGTAGAGCGCTGCGCACAGCTTGCAGCTATGCATCAAGACGTAAGCCTTATGACTATGGGGTATAACGCCTTAGTGGGGGATATGGGGTCTAACTTATCGGGCGGTCAACTGCAACGCTTATTATTGGCCAGAGCCTTATATAAAGAGCCGGTTATACTATTTTTGGATGAAGCCACTAGTCATTTAGATGCCAGCAACGAAGCCAGGATCAGCGAGCAGATACAGCAGCTAAACATGACCCGGATTATGGTAGCCCACCGGCAGGAAACCATTACCAGGGCCAATAAGATTTATCGCTTAGAGAATGGGCAATTATTCCTCGAAAGTAATAATCAAGCAGCAACGGCTAAGCACCCAAGAAAAGGCAGTTAGGGTATCTTTTGATAATAAAGAATTTTCTGCTTGGTTGACTATGTTCAATATTCAACCAAACGGAAATAAAGCGGCCGACCGGAATTAACTTTGAATGAATAGTTCAGGCCAGCCTAACTAACCGTTTGTCCCAGTAATGGTACAGACAATTAATCAATCCTATTTTAGTGGAAGATTAATAATCAGGAGAATATTTTATGAAAAATATTTTTGGTTTAGATAAAAACTATGAACAATTTGATTTTGAAGAGATTTCTGTTGAAGAGCTTCAAATGATATCCGGGGGCAGTGGTGGATATGTTGCCGCAGGTCTCGCATCAGGTGCGGCTTTTGGTATTGGCATGGCTTCATTTGGAACAGGCTGGGGGTCAGTTGCTGTTGGAGTGGCTTTTGCAGTTTCTCCCATAGCAGTTACCGCAATGGCTGGTTTAGCTTTGTTCGCCGGTTACCAAGCCGCCAGTGCTGCCTTCGGCTAGCACTATCAAGGGTGTCTTCTGCAGACACCCTTTTTTCAGGGCTTTACGAGTTTCTTTAAATGAAATTTTTTATAAAAAATAAAAACATCATTAGGTCTCTGTTTGCCATCTTGGCAGCTGGAAATATCGTTATTTTTTTTATTATCTCTTATGGTTTTTGGCGAATAAGTCCACAAGCAACATTTGTATTCTACAATTTGATTTGTGCACTGATATTGTTTGAAATATCAAAGAGACAGCAATCGATTGAGATAATGAGTGACAGCATGTTAATTACAGGGCTGTTCTCAACTAAAAAAATTAGCAATGCAGATATAAAGTCAATCGAAGTTCAAACTTTTGGGACAAAGAAGTCTATGAGTCTTTGTAGAATGGCGGTTAATGGGCGTTTTCCCCTCACATTTATGCCAGAAATGTTTGAGGATAAAGATGACTATCATACATTAGTGAAGTGCTTAAGCAGAATCGAAAAAAAATACTCACAACATAGTGAGCTTGGTTTGAAGGGAGTTGTGTCTGGTTATTGTGAGCAGCTAGTAACCTACAGTGCCGTGCTTATAATGGTCACACTGAACACTGCATTGTTCTTTATGAGCCAAGATGATTATTTATTAGCGATGGATAATTTTGCGTTTTCAAAAAATGTAATTGAGTCACGTGAATATTATAGGTTTGTAACTGCGTTTTTTCTACATGTTGACCCTGTGCACTTATTCATTAATCTTATTTCCCTTGGCGTTCTTGGCGGCATGCTTGAGCGATTTTTTGGCAGAGCTAGATACTTTAATATTTTGATCTTATCAACTTTGTCTGGTTGGTTTTTTTCTCTAATTTTCTCTCAATACAATCTTGTGGTAGGTGCGTCTGGTGGAGTATTTGGTTTGTTTGGCGCATATCTAGTTCTAAAAGTAGTAAGTAAGGGCTCATTGCAGCCGTCGGTTGATCCAATGCCTTATTGGTGGATAGCCCTTTTATTGATTTTTCAAGTTGTGTCAGATTTGTATATCAATGACACAGATTTTGCGGCTCATATTGGGGGGATGATTGGGGGGGCAATATGTTTAGTTTTGTCGATATTTACATTTAAAAAGTCTGTATCCCTAGAGAAATTGGTTTCGTTAGTTTTACTTTTATCATGTTTTTTCGCTTTTTCTAATTTCATGCGTTGAAGATTGATGAGCTCTCTTATCAGTAAAACGCCCGTTGTGTGCTCTACTTTATTCAACTTGTTCAATTATGGCGTAAGTACAGATTTCATAAATGAAAAAATAGCTATTAATATATAAATCAATTGGGAGTAGAAAAATGGATTATTTACTTTACTCACTTGGCACAACGGGCGATGCGCTGCCGTTTATCAAATTGGCAGCCTCTATAAATGAAACTGGTGCGAAAGCCATTTTTTTAGGTAACGAAAAGTTTTTACCTCTGGCGAATTCTATGGGGGTTGAGTGTTTTTCAGTTTCGACTCGGGCAGCTTATGAAAGTACCTATAATAACCCGTTAACCTGGTCGCGTGATCACGCACAAAACCATTACAATGAGTTTCATTTTCCAGCAATCAAACCAACGTTTAAGGCCATTCAACAGGTTGTTCAGCAAGGGCATCAACCACTGGTTATTTATCAGGATGCCTTATCGGGGGCCAGAATGGCTGCAGAGGAATTTGGCCTTAAGTCCTGTCAAGTGGTGCTTGCTCCCCAATGTATCAGCTCCATATTAAGCCCTGCCTACCCCATGCGCAGGCAGGTAGAGGAACGATTGTGGAGTGAAATAATCACCCAAATAAAAAAGAAGGCGAAGAAAGATACTTTTGACCGGCTAGTTAGACCCCTAATAAATCCAGCCCGTAAAGAGTTGGGTTTAGCGGAATGGGCACTACCGGATTTACCTGACATGGAGTCCAGTCCTTCAGTGTTGGCTTTGTTTCCCGAGTGGTTTAAGCCTAATCCTGGCGACTGGCCTAAACAGTTGTTTAATACCGGTTTTATTTTAGGGGACACTCAGAATCATTATAACAATACGCAACTGGATGAATTTATTAATCGGTACGGTTCTCCTTTGACATTTACCTTTGGTACGGGAATTCCGGTTACGCGTTTGTTAATTGACAAAATCCGACATCTTTGTCGTTTGGTCGGTAAGCCGGGCGTATTTGTTGCACACTCGCAAAATAACTCGTTTATAGACAATGGGGACTTTCCTGTTTTGACGCTGACATCGGCTCCCTTTAGCTATTTGTTTGCTCATTCGGCACTGATTATACATCATGGAGGTATAGGTACTTGTGCACAAGCTCTGGCCTCTGGCACTTTACAAATTATTTCACCTTATACTTTTGATCAACCGGATAATGCTTTTTTACTCTGGCAATTGGGTGTTAGCAATGCGATTGATTTTCTAAATGATTCGGTGGATCAGATAGTGAGCATAGTGATTGATGTGATGTCATCTAAGAGCATCGCAGCAAAGGCGGAAGAATATCAAACCCTCACTATTGACGAGACGGAATCCTCGGTAAGGTTTATCTTGTCGCTATAGGAATAACGATGACAAAAATATTAATTGAATTGGCGAAATCTTTTAATCAACTCCCCGTTGAAGTGAATAAAATTACTGGTACGCATTTATTGTGGCGAGATCAATCTGCCACTAGTAATAGTTATATGTCAGATAATGAATTTGTTGATAATTATTCTTGGGTTGTAAAAAACAGTTTTTTTACCGACGGTTCCAGAAAGCAATCAGATATTACACAAACAGTGTTTGCGGAGCGCTATGGCGGGTTTGGCATAGGTATAAATGGTGGCGGTGCTAGGGTCGTTAATATTAACGACGCGCAAGTAAAAGGTGTTGGTGCCAATGCACTGGCCGGCGAGGGCGCACTGCGGTCACACTCATATGGCGGGCTGGACATTCAGGGGGCAGTTAAGGAGATTATTTATTCGCGCTTGTTGAGTAAAATATCGCCCGTTGGAGTGCAAGCTATCAGTGGTTTAATCTTTTTGGATCATACCTCAGCACTGCATAATGATAATGCAGCGCCCAGTGTACTTATGGTGAGGGAACCAATCACAAGACCGGGCCACTTTTTGCCTTGTATCAACTTCCGGCTTAAGCCAGAGTATCAAACACTTGTGCGTTCAGATTATTCTAGGGTACTCGGCATTTATAAGGGGATTGGCAAGCAAGCTTTACTTTCTGATTTTTATGCGCTCATACAAAATTTTTTAGATAAGTGTGCCGATCAGTTGTCCTTTTTCCGGATAGCACGCTTATCCCATAATGCATTATCTCCGTCTAATATCAGTTTGGATGGACGTGTACTGGATACTGCGCTATGCAGTTTTGTGGTATCTGGTAGCAATTATGGTCAAGTAACTAGTTACTTTGAAGAAGTGTCAACACCTGCGTTAATTACAAAAGAATGGTTCTATTTAGTTAGTAAATTTTTAGGGGATGAGCCTGTTGAAGAGCACTTTTTAAAACTTTACGAAGAGAAATTTTACCAATATGCCAGTGTTAATATGGGATTTATATTCGGACTAGACCGGGAAATGTCAACCAAACTTTCCTCTACATTAGAGTGGCAAAAAGTAGCATCTCGTACACTTTCCTTGTTGTCGATGGGCTCACCTACAAAAACCAGTACATTGCCTACCGTCGATGCGGTTGATTTTTTCAATGATATATTGTCCGCCAGTCTCTATGCCCTATTAAATAATAGTGGCATTAATCAAAAGAATAAATTTCTGACTGAATTTACCCAAGATCTCCGTTCACTTATCACACTTATGGCACCTGCGTTGGGTTGGCATGGGCAAAATGAGAGGAGCTTTTACATAACGTTTGCCATTCAGATTATAAAAAGGGCTTTTCTTAGCAGTTATTTTTTTATTACTTACATTGGCCGCACAGTGGATGATTATTATGCAACCGGCAGTGTTGATAAAACAGCTGAAATCATTAACGAAAACGAACGTGTTATCAATTGGGTATATGAAAATTTATTGAATGAAAGCTGCACAATCTATTCAGGTAATGGGGTGGAAATCAAATACAGTAACGCAACTGATGAGTATATCTATAATGATAAGAACAAAATAGAAAAACGATTTACTGATATTTGTGCTTTGAGTGCCATGATAAAGACCAATCAGAGTGCATATATCGTGCAGAATTATGATTTTTATCCGTATCTAAAACGTCTTTTTGCCCTTATAGATAATGACCCAATGAACAGCTTTAACGGAGTGAAAAATGTATTTTGTTGAGCATCAAGGTGCAGATTTATTAAATGAGGCAATAGCACTACGCGCTACAAACGAATCTGGAGTTGATGCCTATCAGCTCCATTGTTTGTGGGAAGCTAGCAAGCACAGACAAATTATTATGGTCAAAACAGAAAACTGCGAACCATTAGCCAGCATTAGTTTTGCCAAAATATCCAAATATACGCTTAAACAGCTTGCCTCTAACGCGGAGTATAAATTGCGCCCATATGAATATAGTGAGGGAAAAATTTTGTATGTACTCGATGGTTTTTTTAGAAAAAATAATTTTAGAAAATCGCTAGCATTATTGATACCTCAACTTAAAAAATACCGGTTAATTGCCTATGTAAAAAAAGGGAGATTGAGGGTTTTTTACAATAGCGTTGATTTTATTAAGATCGTCAAACTGAATGAATCATAATAATAGGGTCAATGTTATCGATGATAGCTGTGGCATGAAAACACCTAACTTAGTGCACTTACTAAAAAGACAGCAAAGATGCTGGCTTACAAGACATCAACTTATTCTAGGGCGGGACATATAAATACGCTAAATCATAAGGTACTGAGTCTTAAAAATCAGGCTGGTATTTTTGATGTGAATGAAGCACTTGAAATAACAAAAGTTGCTGACAATAGCGATATTTTTAAAGGTACAGAACAGCTACAAAATATTATCAAAATTGAAGATGCAACAGCAATTATTGTCGAAGATGGTGAACATTACCGCTTGCCTAAAAACGATGCTTATAAAAACGTTAAAGGCCGTATTTGCCGAGAAGTCAACCTATTGCTACTCATAACTTAACCATTGATGATTATGCGCTTTTAAATTCTCGCTGAGCGTACATTTATTTATTGGAGTTGGTATGAGCCTTGTGGTCAAGGTAGACCATGGAAAAATACTACAGTGAAAGCCAATGTACCCTCAGATGTTTATATAATGACAGCTTAAGATAAAAAATCGGTTGAATTAATAGCAGGCGGATACCAAACATCACCCTTGAAGTGGACATTGATGGCACAGGCCTGTGGGTTGATTACCAAACGTTTTCACTTAAAGCAGGTGAGTCTTTATCACATACTTTTCCAGAAGGATTTTCTGCTTATTGAATGCGTGAAACGAGTAGCAGAGATGCAAAAACTAAAGCATGGTTTACCTATAAGTAACTCAGCGCGATAAATTTTTTTATTGTTTATATAAAATACTTGTTTTGTGCGACTAATCAACAAATTAGTCCTGTAAAACAATGGTTTATATGGGCTCAATGGTTAATTAAAGGCACCTTTAACGGCTAAAACAATAAACTTAATCAGGCTTTAAATAAGCGATATCATCTTGATCATCTAGACCAAAGTCATAACCACCTTCAAAATCATCATTTAATTCATTCGTGACATTGACCGACAACTCTAAGATTTCTGGAACATACACTGCCACGGTTTTTTGTGAGCTAATGATGGATTTAAACTCAGTAAAATCTAATAAAGAAGACTCTTCGAGGTAGTTTTTAGTGCTAGCGGGCTGTTTTTCGGTAAAGTTAGTCACACACTGAGCGAATTTTTCCAATATCAGTTTTACCTCTGTACTAGTTAAATAGGTAATCAGTTGGTTATAACGCTCATTATTAAAGACCTTCTCTTGAGAGTCTATTAACATAAGGGCTACGGCTGAATTGAGCAATTTTTGTAGCTCAAACTTTAGGTAGTCTTCATCCGTTTCAGGAATAACCACGTTAGCAGCATATTGTGAAGATATGTTTCGGTACAAGTTTAATAGTTTTAAGCTATCTTGGCCTTGTTTGACCAACTCGGCATGCAGTAATCTTATGTCAGAAGTATCGTCGGCTGCTAATGCGTAAGTGCTCAGTTTGATTTGTTTAAAATAGTCGGCAGAAATTTGTTTTAAGCCCGAATATTTTGCCCAACCCGCTCTGAAACAATACACTATGCCTTCGGTTTTGATTATATCTTTGGCTTTTTCAGTGCTATTTTCGCAATGGGTTAACAAGCCTAGATTAATAATACCTAGAACTATTTCACAGGCTTTTTTAATGTGATCCGCATAAATAATCGATAAATTATCTGAAGCAATACGTAACGACATATCAGACAGTTGTTGTTTGGTTTTGTCTACAAACTCCTGTGAAAAATATCCATCAGCCAAACCATCTTTTAGAACCAAAAGTACAAAGGGTTTGTTCCTTAACTCTGCTATTTTCATGACATTATCCTAAAGAGGCGCAAACATATCGTCGGTGTCCATTTCAACCGCTGTCACTCTTTGTTTGTTAGCATTATTTTTTAAGGCGGCTTCTATATTGTCTAAGGTGCCGTTAGTGCTTACTGCTAAGACTTCGTTGTAGGCTTCTTCATCAAGGTGTTTGATTTTTAGTAATAACTCTTCAATGCTGCCGGAAACTTGTTCTTCATCATATTCTAGTTCAGTAAAATCATGACCCACAAAAGGCAGTGACAAATACAACAGACCAAAGTCATCTTGCACAATAGTTTTCAGTACATCTTTTTGTTTTTCATCATCGTCATAAGACAAGAATATTTGAGAGAGCAAACTATGGGCTTCGGTTTGTGCGCAAAATAGCGATTCTTCATCTAAATTTTGCCAGTATGAAGGTTCAACATTTAATAATTTTTTAACCGACTCGGCATCCATCAACCAAGTGGCAATCGACGGTATAGTGGCATCATGCTCACGCACAATTTTAGCTACGGTTAAAATATCCATCTCGGCAAATACCGCTAACATGGCTTTATCACCCTGCTCAGAGGCTATTTGTTCTAATGAGGTACCCGCTTGTCTACCACTGTGTTGGGCTTGCTCGGTAATATCGGTAGCGAGAATTAGTGCTTTACTAGTCAATGGGTGTTCCTCAAAAATAGTTTAATTTTATTCATCATAGCCGTAGGTTTCATAGGGGTCTTCAGAGTGATCTCTGTCGTCAATTTCAACCTCTGCAGGTAAAGGTGTAGCATCATAAGTATTATAAAGATGCACCAATAACACAGCCATTTTTAACTCGTCTTCTGAGTGCTCCATTAACTGAGTAATGGTCGCTCTAGCATCGGTATGCACACCAACAAAAGGTTTCACGTCAGCCCATAATGGCGGCTGAGTGATATCTAGTTTAGCCAGCTTTTCTGAATTAATTCGTACACTGCGAGTAATGGCCATAGCCAATTGATCCACTAGCCCAGTAAAAACTGAACTGTTGGTGGCTAATTGAGCTTGTAAAACTTTAAGGTAATTAGTCAATAATTCTGGATTTTCAGGATCAGTTAACGACTCCATGTTCTCTAAATACATTGAAAACTCATCAGCCAAATAAGCAGGTATTGCGGTTTGAAATTTCATTTAAGTGATCCCTACAACAAGGCATTGTGCCAAAAAGAATCAGCTACTTCTCTTGGGTCTGTGATAATTGTGTAATTACTTTTAATATATAAAGCGCGCTTCTTCGGATCGGCAATGACTTCATAGGCTTTTTGAATAAGCTGAAATTTGTCTTTTGCTTCTGCCGCACTGTTTCTATCAGGGTGGTATTGATTAGCTAGCTTACGATACGCTTTTTTAATTTCGGTAGTGGAAGAGGTTCTAGTAACCCCTAATAGCTCAAAATGATCCATAAAATTTAACGTAATTGTTGTGCATATTATTTAATTAAAAAGTGCCAGTATTTTTCTGTCTCTCATTTTACCTTTACCACTGTTGTTTAACAATGGCGGCGTGTTCTAAAAGTAGTACTTAAAAAATAATTTTCTTTAGTTTGAGTATAGCCAAAACCTGCCTAGTCCTCTTTGTTGCATTAAAGAGGAGATGATATTTTTAGGGTTAATTAACCTTAATAAAAATAGGATTACTGTAAAACCAAAGATCAGACCAAGGGTCTTCTCCATATTCATCGGGCTGAGGCTCGAGTTGTTCAGTATTAGTGCCCCGAACTCGCAGGTAGCTATCTTGAGCTATGTTTTTGATAGTGTAATTGATTACTTGATATTGATTATCTTGTTGCCAATTATCTTGATAAAAACGACCTATAACTTGTGTTGTTGGATTGGTATCCACAGATTTGTCTATTAATAACCCCATTACTTTGCCAGTAATGATATCGACATGATTCACTTGAGGGTTTTCACCACGGGCGTTGTTACTCTCAGGATCAAGAAACTTGATTTGCACCATGACAGTGTCACCAGCATTAACCATTAAAGTGTCACCTATGTTGGCGCTTTGTGCTGTATGATTGACGCTTACGGTGACATAAAGCTCGGATAACAAATCGCCAGTGGTAACAAATACATGTCCTTTTCTAAAATTCTCTAAGATGTCATCATAATTTTTTGCAGCATGGATATAAGTTTTTGAAAATTCGCCGGGCCAAAAATCTTGGCCTCCGTCAGTATAATGTTTATGGCTGTCAGACGCAGCCGTTACCCACCAATGACGCCCTTCGCCTAGCATGCTGTCCCAAAACCCACTCAAACGTGCGGTCATTTGGTCAAAGCCTCCCATAGTGGGAAAACCTCTATATCTGCCCCTTTGTACATCTTGTTTGATCTCACCATTAGGTTTTAATGTTACAGCCTGATGCCCTGGAGATCCTGCCATACCAATAGCAACCGTTGGTGCGGCATTGTTCCAATTGCGTAATTCGGTTGGGGTGACCTTAGTGTAAACCCCTAAATCTTTTGCGGTGCGACCAGGGTGATTAACAATTACAATCGGCTGCTTTGTTTGGCTTTCCATATCTGCAAGGGCAACTAACATTTGCTCCTCGGTGTTTCTTTGGGGATCAACTGGATGAGCCTCTTTTATATCATAGCTTTTTTCAAGATTGTGAAGTTGCTCTGCTTCATCATGGCTGTGGGGAATAATTAAACTGCTGTGCTCTGCGCCAGGGGTATTTAATTCCATGCCATAAAATTGGATTATGTCGGGTACCGCTTTACGTGACGCCAATAAATCTGGATAGGCTTGGGTTAAATTAAGTTTACTATGATTAGGTCCGCCATGATCTGTAGTGACCATCCAACTTAAGCCGTGTTTATGGGCCATTTGTGCATTCATTTGTGTTGTATAAATGGCATCACCACCAATTATTGGGGCTGGTGGCGTAACACTATTGTCCCACTTAGCGCTGTAGGTACCATGAATATGATGATCACCCGCTAACCACTGCTTGGTATTTTTGTCATGGCTATGGCTAGAGTGGTCATGGTCATGCTGCTGTACCTTAGTGCAGCTAACACTTAAAAGGGTTAGACCGACACAGAATAACTTTAATCGCATTGTTTTCATTCATAACTCCAAAGGCTGTTATTAAGGTGGTCCTCAATAAGCTACATTATTTTTATTGCGTCGTGTTATTTATGCTTATTAGGCAACGAATGATTAAGCATCATCTGGTCTTCTGTTAAGTCCAATGCGTCAAACCCTTCCTCAGGGATATCCATCCCAGAAATCCAAGCGACACTATTAACCAGCTGTTTGCGAATACTCTTTGTCATCCAGAAATTTGAGTGAGTATGGCCCATAGTTGTACCAATGCTTTTGCCGCCCCCTTTTCTGTCAAAACTCCAAAAAATAGTCCTCTCTAATTCGCTTAGAAAACTTGCGACTTGATTGCGATCTCTCTCATACTTAGATTTTCCAGTATTTGAGTAAAAGGTAGGAACCTGGTTAAATGTCTCCGCTACGACTATGGGTTTAATACTATCTACGTATTCCATCCTGTAATAGATTTCATCAAAAATAGTGTAGGGCTCTACCCCTTTATTAACCGGGTGTTCAGAGAGTTTACTTTGAATGTGCGTCCACCTTGTCAAGGTTCTGTTTTTACTGTTTCCGGCATAAAAGCCTCCTATCCAGTTATTGAAATAGGTGCCTTTGAAGTCAGGTGATTTTCTTCCTTCGGGAACAGTGGCGTAGTGGATAAATAACAGCCCTAGGTCGCTATTTTTTTCTAATAACGAGTCAAATTCTGCCATTTTATCTTTGAGTAAGTGATTTTGGTCACCATCAGACATAATCACAATGGCATCTGCATTATCTAGTTCAGATTGAGTCGGCCAAGCCGCGTCTAAAAATATCTTTGTCACAAAATTGGCTTTAGTTTGTCTCTGCAGTAAGTTTTCAAGTACAGAAATACCTGAATTATTTTCATGTTGTCCGTGGCCATGGGTCTTTTTACCCGAAAGTAAAAGAATATGCTTAGTCTCTTTTTCGCTATGAATTGTGGATTGAGGACCTGTATAAGAGCATCCTACAAGTAAAGCGAAAATAGATGTGAATAGCACTTGTTGAAAGCGCAATATTGCATTAATTGTGGTACTCGCTCCAGTCCCAACGCTTGCTTCTCGGATGTGGTCTTGTTTGATGACAAAGTTAGCTGTACGTGTTTTAAATTGTGCCAAATAAGTTCTATTAGATTTTATCATGTTTACCCCATTCTATATTAAACGAAGCTTATCTTACATTGGGGTGGAGATTCATTAATATATAATAATACACTATTTTGTCGAGCGTACGAGTTCTCTTCGGCAGGGGGCCACAGTGGTGATATATTTACAGGCGTAATAGGTTGGTAAGGTAAGTGATATCTTAGAATATAGCGATGGTGCACCCGCGGATTGCTCAGCACATCCATGTGCTTCGTCGCTTCGCGACCATGCTGCGCATGTCCAAAATTGTTCCAGACAATTTTGTCGAACGGACGCGTTCGCCTCGGCAGGGTGCACATTAGTGATAAATTTACAGGTGTAATGAGTTTGTGAGGTAAGTGATATCTTAGAATATAGAGATGGTGCACCCGCGGATTGCTCAGCACATCCATGTGCTTCGTCGCTTCGCGACCATGCTGCGCATGTCCAAAATTGTTCCAGACAATTTTGTCGAACGGACGCATTCGCCTCGGCAGGGTGCACATCAGTGATAAATTTACAGGTGTAATGGGATTATAAGGCAAGTGGTATTTTTGAAGGTATAAATGGTGCACCCGCGGATTGCTCAGCACATCCATGTGCTTCGTCGCTTCGCGACCATGCTGCGCATGTCCAAAATTGCTCCAGACAATTTTGTCGAACGGACGCGTTCGCCTCGGCAGGGTGCACATTAGTGATAAATTTACAGGTGTAATGGGATTATAAGGCAAGTGGTATTTTTGAAGGTATAAATGGTGCACCCGCGGATTGCTCAGCACATCCATGTGCTTCGTCGCTTCGCGACCATGCTGCGCATGTCCAAAATTGTTCCAGACAATTTTGTCGAACGGACGCGTTCGCCTCGGCAGGGTGCACATTAGTGATAAATTTACAGGTGTAATGGGTTTGTGAGGTAAGTGATATCTTAGAATATAGAGATGGTGCACCCGGCGCGATTCGAACGCGCGACCTCTGCCTCCGGAGTGTGATTTTATATTGTTTTTCTATGAACAAGTGTGAACATTAAAAATCCACAATAAACTTAAAATAATAATAAAAACAATGGTTTGTTTGGTATTTTTGGTTTTTTGTTGTTTCTTCCTGTTCATTGTTGCACAATTCAACTGCTACATATTTGCTACACAGGAATTGTTTAAAAGCTTATGGCAGTTAAAGCGAAGATCTCTAATTCGACTATTCGAAACTTAAAACCTAGTGATAAAAGGTTAAATGATACCGACATTTCAGGATTTCATGCTCGTATCACTGAGAACGGTAAAATTAAGTATTACTTGTTTTATCGTCTTAATGGAAAACAAGTTAATTATCTATTGGGGGCGGATGGTCAAATTACGCCTGCACAAGCACGTGATTTAGCAAAAGATAAATCTGCCGAGATAATAAAAGGTATTGATGTTCAGGCTGTAAGGAAGCAAGCCAAAGAGCAAGTAAGGCTTTCAAAGTTATCAACTCTCAGGGCGTTTGTTGAACAAAAGTATAAACCTTGGCTAGAAACACGAAATGCCAAAACTTCAACGGCCGCTATTAAAAATTTAAAAGCGTCATTTCCTCAGTTCTTAGATTTTCAGCTTTCAGATATAACCGCTTGGCATTTGGAAAAATGGCGTAATGAGAAAAAGAGTGGCGGGCTGAAACCTGCCACAATTAACCGTCGAATAAACACGCTAAAGGGTTGCCTTAGCCGTGCAGTAGAATGGGAAATAATTGAAAGTCATGACCTGCACAAAGTTAAAGCTTTAAAAGTAGATAATTCAAAGGTTAGGTATTTAGATAAAGACGAAGAAAAACGGCTAAGAGATGCCTTAAAGAGTAGAGATGGCAAAATTAAAAGTCAGCGTACTAGCGCGAACAAATTTAGAGTAGAAAGAGGTTATGAATTACTCCCTGACTTAACACAAAACACATTCGCTGATTATCTCTCTCCTATCGTTTTACTAGCAATGAATACAGGCATGAGACGGGGGGAAATCTTAAGTATTGAATGGCAAAATGTAGACTTATCTAATAGAAACCTAACCGTGATATCTGAAAATGCCAAATCGGGAAAAACCAGACACATTCCTTTAAACAATGAAGCTTATGAAACCCTAAAAAATTGGAAAATTGATTCAGGCTTTCATGGTTTAGTGTTTAAAGGTCAAGATGGTAAACAACTGTTAGAAATTCGCAAAAGTTGGGCAACTGTTTTAGATATGGCAAAAATTGAAGATTTCCGTTTTCATGATTTGCGCCACCACTTTGCAAGTAAATTAGTTATGGCTTCAGTCGATCTTAATACGGTGAGAGAATTACTCGGACATAGTGACTTAACTATGACACTTAGATATGCTCATTTAGCACCTGAACATAAGGCAGCTGCGGTTAATTTGATTGGTTAATTTGGCTTGTGGTTATATGTTTGGAAGCTTTTCCCATTCCACGATTCTTTCTCGAACCAAGTTGATAGATATATTAGATTTTTCGGCAATCTCTTTTTGATTTTTCTCTGCTTCTTCCCAATATGTATCGAATTCATTTCCATAAGAAGGTGAGTGGTATTGGTACTTCACAGATTCTGAATGTGCAAGCGTATCAATATCACATAGAGAATTATAAATGTTCTTTGGATAGAAAGGTCGTTTCTTCTCTCTTATCTCATAAAGAGATAATCTTGCATTATGCAATGCTTGAAGACGCTCTTTTTTTATTTCTTCTTCTGTTTTGTCTTTAGTAACTATGTCAACAACAGGTCTCAATCTATTTGCGCAGTTCCTGACATCGACTAGAGACTCCGTAAGTGACTCTAGAATAGAATATTCTTTTTCGTATCTATAACTATTGTTTTGAAGCTGAGAAGTTAGCTCAGCCCTCGTTGCTTCCAGTTGATGAGCATAATCCTTTTTAACTGATTCTATCTTATCTGTGATTTCTGTAATATCTTCTTTAGTCGCAAGGTTTTCCCCTTTTTTACCAAAATACTTTGGTAGATAATTATTTACGAGTAGTCCTACTATAAGACCAAGAAATAACAGTGTAATTTCATTAAAAAACATTTTTGACTCGCACATTAATTTAGTGAGTATGAACTCTATGTATGGCTAATTTTTACGCGGAAACCATCTTTTTTTCATTGCATTAAGATTTAAACCAATGCCATAAAAATTAGGCTTGAAATCTATAATATCTTCAACATTCGTAGTTTCTGGTATTATTTCACTCGTTTTGACATTTAAAGTATTAACTTTACTAATAAGCTCACACTTTATAGCTGCTAGTAATTTCTGAACCTGAGATGAAGAGACATGAAATGAAGTCACTTTAACATTTAAATATTCAAAAATTGTATTACAAAGTTGAGGATCTTTTAATATAAGGCCTTTTTCTTGATATGCCTCGAGTTCAATGACACTAGCTCGGAGGTTTGTAGAATTGATGAATTGTAAATCAACTTCTTCAATCATAAGTTTATGATGAAAATCATCCGTATGATATCCGTTTACAGTTCTGTATTCAGGTACCAAATCTCCCTCCTCCATTAAAGGACTTTGATAACCTGTCAATTCAAGTTTTGCCCATTTAATTAACTGATTATCTTGAGCTTCAGTTGCAGCAATTAAAAGTTTCTGTAGTAATTCAGACAAAGGTTTCTGATTTAAATGGTCAAGAATATTACTCATAGATTACCTTATTAGCCTATCGAGGCTTTAGAAAAGTCCCAGCCTTAAATTTATTATCAAAGTTACTTAAAAACACACACCAAATGGCACTGCTACGTGAAACTTGGATAGGTTTTACCATTGCACTTCAAAAAAATCAGCCTAAAACACGGTATGTTTTTTGACTCGACCTTTTTCTACAGCCTCAACGCCCAAATAACAGGCTAAAAATAGTGGGCTAAAATTGAGCGGAGTGAACAGCCCGCTGTTTTAGCCCTTTTTGATTCTCTTGTTATGAGTATCTTACTCTGATGAGATTTTACATACACCAACCCTTTGCAGGAAGTCGGCTCCCAATAAATAAGGACGATGATAGCCAGATTTATCATTTTCTTCACTATCAATATCCACAATCATTATACAATTTTCAATTGGGTTTTCGCCTCGTTGAAATAGCAGGTCAGCATGGGCTTCAGCTGTAAAATCTATTATTGTTCCATCGGATAAGGTTAACCAGACATGAGCTTTAATTGGTTTATTTAAATCAGGACTTTTTAGTTCACGTTCAATCTTTTCATATGACATTTCACAGTAAACATAATCATCCCAATACCTATCTCCAATAGTAATAAAACTATCGATATTAAATTCTGTTTTAAGGAGGTGCTGCGTCATTAAGTGAACTGGGGTACAGTTATTTGCTAGATCAGATGAACTCTTAAACCCCTTGGAATAAAGAAGATCTACACATAGCCGAAGAGCTTTGAGTTTTTCTTCATGGCTTAATGCAGCTTTAAAAGGGTAAGGATTAACAGTTAATTCGAGACCGAGTGATTTTGTTTTTTCAATTGCAGAAATTATTCTTTCTTCGTAATTCAATTAATTAATCCTTATACATGAATCTAGTATCTAAATTCGACAATACTCATAACGCTTATTATCGAGCATGTCGTATATGTCACTTCTCGATTTAATTTTTATTTCTGCCATTTTCAGTACTTACCTTTAGACTTTATTAAGTGTTTTTTACTACCACACCATCAAAACTGCAATGAATTACAAAAGCAAAAGGAGACCTGACTTTAACGCGACTTTTATGCATCCTATTAAAAACTATGTGAAGAATATTTTCCATACTTAAATTGGCTAAGATGCGTCGATTTGAAAAATACTAAAGTGCTTTTTTATTTTGAAAATGCCAGTTAACTTATGGCATTACAAAGTAATGGCATCATAGAAGAAAAAAAAGCGATAATAGCAAGTCAATATTCTGGAATGTTTTAAGTAAGCTAAAGCTATATTTGGGCTATAGCTAATTAGATAAGCTATAGCTGTACGAATAAAATTTAATCACGCAAATTTTAAGCTTTAGGTTGTTTGCTATTAAAGGAGGATTTAATTGTTCCATCAAGAATACTATCGATTAGATGAGTTAGGACTGCCATTAAGTAAAGTTCGTTACTTAGTTGAGCAGTCGAAGTTAGACTTACATGTTTATGTTGATAACTTAAAAATTGTTTATGGAGGCTATTTTAAAGGCAAGGGCTTCGTCGGTTTTGGATATGGATATTATAGGGGGTTAATTAAACTCTACCGTAACGACCAATTGGAGGTGTTGAAGAAATCTAAAATAAGTTTAATTCATTTCTCAATTGTAGATGCAGCAAATATTATCAAACATTCTACAAAGTATAATTTTACAATTAAATACCCCAATAAGTACCTATATGACTGGCAGCCTAAAGATTTATCGTTTTTAATTGGCAACGAATTAGCGGGAAAAATTTATCCAATAGAAGGTTTGGATTCATTGCGAATGATGTCAGACTCGATTAAGAATTATAGAAATCAACAAATTAGTGATAATACTTTATCTGGTGAGAAGGATTTCAATAGAACCAAAGTTACTTTTCCTAAGACGTTAACAGTAATAGGCCACAGAATTAAAATTGAAGATATTGTTATATTGCATGATGAATTTGAAAGAGTTCGATTGCCAAATGATATACCTCACGTTCACCCTATTGCAGCTAAGCCTGATAATGTCGATTCCTTACGCACTGAGAGTGCTTTTAAAAGGTTAGTTAAAAACCTTATTCAACTTCATCCACAAAAAGGTGGAACTGCCTTGTGGGATCACCTTTATGAGCATCATGAGTCTGATGAGTCATTAGATCCAGAATCGATACTTGATGAAGTTGGCAGAGATGAGCTGACTTGGATAGATGTTAAAAATATCCAGCGTACAATTACTAAAAAGACATTTAGAAACATGGTGTCTGAAGAAAAAAATAAATAATTTGTCCCATTAGTCCTAAATAACGTCCTAGGACTTTTGGGACGTTTAACTTTGCCTCCGAGATCAATTAATGAACTTAGGAGAACAAAGATGCAACAGCCAATTAAATCTCGCGTTTTATCAGAAATAGAAACATCACAATATATCGGTATGAGCCGTTCTTTTTTGCGACAGGCAAGAATGGAAGGAAATCGTGATAACCGCACACCTGCACCACCTTTTATCAAAATTGGACGTTCTGTCCGTTATATCAAAGAAGATTTAGATAAATGGTTGGAAAGCTTTGTGCGCCAGTCTCATCTTTATCAAGATGGGAGATCAGCGTAATGGCTAAGTTAACCAATCACCAACAAGCGCTGTTAGCTTTTTTTGCTACTGGTGCAACTGTAGAAATATGTACCTCAATAGGTCGCTGTTTAGGGTGTTGCGCTTTCCCCAGTGGCAAACCCGACGGATTTTCTAAAACAATATTAAATGCATTATTAATTAGGTCTTTGTTGTCAGAACATGAACACACTGTATATGGCCTAAGATGGAGCGTTCTTGCTATTAATGAACGTGGTATTGAGCTTAATAAGCTAAGTGAGGTTGATCATGAGGCCTCGTAGTGAATCAGTTACTTCGATTTTATTGGATTCAATAGATAATGATTTTGGAGCGTTTTATCAAGGGCTTGCTTTAGATGATCGTATTTTTGTAAAAAAACAAATTTCACACTTTCCAAATGAAATTCAAAAATTACTCATTGAAAGATACCGAGCATTTAAAACCCTTTTTGATGCTAATACTTTTTTACGTAAGCAAACCGAAATACTAAATAATTTGTTACCGCAAAAAATCATTCCGCACTTTAACGCTGGTGAGGAAGAATTAAGAAATCTTGCTGAAGCTAATGCAAAGCGTTGTAGTCATATTCAAATTAGAGCCCAACTAAGCAAGCAACCCTGTAACGTAACGGAAATTGATTCCGTTAAGGGGCTTAATGATATTTATGCACTTATTGTTGAGTTCGTTAATGGTTATGGAATAGCTGCCCAAAAAATATCAAAAACCGTAACCTTAACGGGGGTGATAAAGCGAACACAAGATAAGTATTGGTGGTTACGTAAACTTAGAAAAGTGCTAGTTAGAAAAAAAGAAGAAGCTTTAATTCGTCTCGGGCAAGTGAATAGTAAAAAAGGAAAATACTGTAGCGACTTAAATGTTAAGCACCGTAAAGCTCAAAAAGAACGGCAACTTAAAGCAATGGAAGAGTTGTTTATTACTAACGAGGATAAAGAGAGTTTTTCATTGCGAGAAATATATGAAAAAAATGTTTCTAATCCTATTAACAGGCGACATGAACTAATGACTCGCTTAGCCGGTTGTGAAGAGCTAGCTAAGTCGCTTGATTGTGATGGGGTGTTTGTTACGCTGACTTGCCCTTCAAAATACCATAATACTTACGCTAGGTCGGGTGATAGAAACCCAAATTGGCAAGGCTTAACACCTTACGATGGTCAACAATATTTAAATACAGTATGGCAACGAATTCGGGCAGAATTAGCACGTCAAAATATTAATATATTTGGATTTCGTATTGCAGAGCCTCAGCACGATGGAACACCTCATTGGCATATGATCATCTTTATTCATTCAGAACAAAAATCAGAATTCAAAGATGTAATAAACCACTATGCCTTGCAAGAAGATGGTGATGAAGAAGGTGCGAAAGAAAATCGAGTCGATTTTGTAGATATCGATCCGAGTAAAGGTTCTGCCACTGGCTATGTGGCAAAGTATATAAGTAAAAATATTGATGGTGGTAACTTAGATAGTGATATCGATGGCGGTAACGCCCCTGAAGCGGCTAATCGGGTTGAGGCATGGGCAAGTTGCTGGGGAGTTCGCCAATTTCAGCAAATAGGTGGTGTGTCGGTTACTGTATGGCGCGAATTAAGGAAAGCCCAGAAAATTGAAAAAATAGATGATGATTTAGTTGATATTCACTCTGCTGCAGATTCAGGAAATTGGGCAAAGTTTACAGAACTAATGGGCGGTGTATTCTGTAAACGTAATTCTCAAGCTATTCGCCCGTTCTACGACATAGAAATGAATAAAGAAACAGGACTAATCAAAACGAGTTGGTTTGACGGTTTATTCACTTTTAAACTCAAAGGCATAAAGTACAAAGGCAATGAAATCATTACCCGAATCCATACATGGATCTTGGGGAAAGCCGGAACGGCTTTTATGCCTTCACTTGGAGTTCTGTAAATAACTGTACTGCATGATATTTTTATTACAATCAGAACGATGTATATTAAAATATTGGGAAATTATTTCACACGGAAATTTGTTTAGATGGGTAAAAGCTTGAAGGATGCGGTAGTAGAACTCCATGAATTCTACGATTCTGAATATGGCGAACTTCATTTACCGGAAAACTTTTACACTCCCGGTTACGTCGTTACGTTGTGTGCGTATTTAAATCATAATCAAGTAGAACAAAGAAATTTTTACTGTGATTGTAGTAATAATCAAAGCTATTTCGATACGATGCATTTTAATTGTGCCATTTGGGGAGGGTCCCTTCCAAATAATATTAATGCAGGCAAAAATTACAGTCCTATTATCCCTCTACATTCTGATTTGGAAGTGGATAATGCTACCGGTTTGATTAACAGTTGTATAAGGCAACTTACACAAGGTAGTGATATTAAAGGTATTCATAACTTGAACTTTGTAGTTGGTGAGCTTCACGATAATGTATGGTCACACGGGAAGAAATCTGGATTTTCTATGGCACAGAAATCTAAAGTCCCTTATGAAGAAGATCATTATTTTGAATTTGCCCTTGCCGATAGTGGGTTGGGTTTTTTGGCAGAAATGAAACGTATCGGCAAGCCAGTAGAAAGTCATAGAGAGGCAATTGAATGGTGTATACAGAAAGGACATTCAACTAAACATAGCGATGATATTGATGATTGGGCACAGCAATTACCTATCGATAATGTGGGTGGGAGCCCTCTTGGAAGTGTCGTACAAACTCGCACTGATGAAAATCACCATCAAGGGTTAGGACTTGCTCACTTGGTTGAGCTGATTAGGGACTATAGTGGCGAATTATGTATTGTTAGTGGAAACTCAATTTTACATATCAACACACAAGGTCAAAAAACATACGAAGAAATACAAAGTGAATGGCAGGGCGTTGGAATATCATGTAAGCTTAAAGAATCAGAGCTAATAAAATTTGCTCAAGATGACGATATAGATGATGAATTAAAGTTAATAATGCGGCAATTAGGAGGCAATTTATGAAACCAATATTTATTAGTCTGCCTACCAGTGATCTAGCTTCCCGTAAGCTAGCAATTATTGAGCGCAATAAAATAGAACAATATATATCTAAAAATTCGATAAAGGTGCATTTAGACTTGACTAACGTTTCTTCAATATCTGAATCTTATTCAGATGAACTGTTTGGGGTACTTGTTTTAAAACATGGTGCCACCAAAGTTCTTGAAAGTATTCAGTTGGAAGGCGCTAAAAGGCATGTATTATTTAGCATTGCAAAAGTGATTAATAGAAGAAGAGCTGAATTAGAGTCTTCTGCACCTGTAAAAGCAGAAATGGCTGCTTTGGCCTAACTCGAATTCGTTTAAAAAAGCTCCTCAAAGGAGCTTTTTTTATGTTTCACGATCAGTCTAAATAATGTTAATACTATTCAATATAAAGTACTTAAATCTGGCGATAAATTATGTCGTAAAACATATATACGCTTTGTCAATCAGCGTACTATTTTTAACTAAGTAAAACTAAACATCAAAATGAGATATGCTACATATTTGCTACATGAAATTGCAATTTAGAATATTCAGAGTTTGAAATAAGCCTAAGGCCTTTATAAATGGTGCACCCGGCGCGATTCGAACGCGCGACCTCTGCCTCCGGAGGGCAGCGCTCTATCCAGCTGAGCTACGGGTGCAATCAGTTTCTTTCGCTGCATGCAGCGTCTGATTGTAAAACTCGACCTAGATATAAATATAGGTGTCGAGTTTGGGTGCCAATCATCATGGACATGTATGTGATTCACTTAAGCTAAATAACATAAGCCTCGTAAATAACCCACTTGTTCAAGCGAGCGGTGATTCTAATGAAATATAGGTTTTTTTCCACTGTTATTTAATCAATTTCTGAGGCCATCTTGATTTTATAGGTGCAGTATACATTTGAGTGCAATATATCGGTCACTTTTGGCTGATAGAATTAATGACTTGAATAGCTGGTGCTAATATTGTTATGTTATAACAAATTGTTGTGTATTTTGTTTTTTGATACAGGCCGGCGGTAAATTAACAGAGATTTGGATGAATGATGGTTACAAGAAGACAGTTTACTATTGGTGTGGGAGCGTTGGCATTTGGCGGTTTATCGGCCAGCTTTTTAGGTAAGGTTCAGGCAAATGTGAATGTTAAAACGGTAACTGGTTATGGGCCGTTAATTTCCGATCCTAATAAAATTTTAGATTTACCTGCTGGTTTTAGTTACCAAGTTATTTCGCAGTTAGACAATAAAATGAGCGACGGTTTTACTGTACCTGATAAAGCTGATGGCATGGGCTGTTTGCCTCTTGATGATGACAGAGTGGTGTTGGTGCGAAATCACGAATTAAAACCTAGTGATTTAGCTAAGGCAGCGAAGGCGTTAAAAAATCATAAAACAGCTTTGGCTTATGATCATGACTCTGCTGGTGTGGCTTTACCCGGTGGTACTAGCAACTTGGTCTATAACCTTAAAACCAAAAAATTAGAACAAGAGTTTTTGTCGTTAGTGGGGACTATTCGTAATTGTGCTGGTGGCATTACCCCTTGGAATACATGGTTAACTTGTGAAGAGTCTGTGTCTAGGGTGCAAGATGGTTTTACTCGAGATCATGGTTATATTTTTGAAGTACCAGCGGCGGCTACCGGTTTAATTAATCCTGTACCGTTAAAAGAGATGGGCCGTTTTAATCATGAAGCGGCTGCAGTCGACCCAAACACGGGTATTGTTTACTTAACCGAAGACAGGGGCGACAGTTTGTTTTATCGCTTTATTCCTAAGGTCAAAGGTGAGTTACATCAAGGCGGGCAGTTACAAGCCTTAGTGGTGCAGAATAAACCTAGTTATGACAGCCGCAACTGGTCTGCTAACACTATGCAAGTTCAACAATGGCATAATGCCCTGTGGATCAACTTAAGTAATCCTGAAAGCCCTGAAGATGATTTACGTAAACAGGGTTATACAAATGGCGCGGCCGTATTTGCCCGTGGCGAAGGAATTCATTGGGGCGAAAATGAATTATATTTTTGTTGTACTAACGGCGGAGCAAAAAAACTAGGGCAAGTCATGCGTTATCAACCTTCTAAATACGAAGGGCAAGATGGCGAAATCCATACTCCGGGTCGTTTACAGTTATTTTTAGAAAGTGCAGATAAGTCTTTGTATAACTTTGGCGATAACTTAACGGTTACACCTGCTGGCCATCTTATTGTCTGTGAAGATCAATATACAGCTATTGTAGATAATTACCTTAGAGGCGTGACACCAGAGGGGGAGTTATATAACTTTGCCCGTTTAACTATGCAAACAGAATTGGCTGGCGCCTGTTTTTCACCTGACGGCTCAACCATGTTTGTTAATGTGTACTCACCGACTAAAACATTGGCAATAACAGGGCCTTGGAACAAGTTCAGCGGCTAGTTGGATACTAAACAGTAAAACGCTTACTCAGAGTTCAGGTTACTGAGTTTAAAATAGTAAGCGTTGCCCTTGTTTAGCCAAAATAAATTCTATGCCTAAGTTGTTACCTTGGGCTAATTCTTGTTTGATTGTGACTCGTGGATCTGGGCCTTTGGCTAGGCTGTATTTAATATGGCTAATCACTATTTTAGCACCTTGTAATGATGCACCAGAGTTTAATAATGAGCTGAATTGTTTGAGTTCGGTTATTAACCATTTAGGAGTTAAGTGACCAAACAATAAATTGTCGGGGCGGTTATTCTGAAAAGAGACTTCTATCACTATACCTCTGAGCTGTTTAGTTTGCATTTGTTTGGCTAAATATTGCCAAACGGCTTTAAGCTTGCCTTGTTTTTCTACAGCATCTGGCCCTGTATCACCAAAATAAACAAATAGGTCGTTGCCTTGTTCAATCACAAAAACAGTGGACTCTAATGGGTGACTCAAACTTAATGCTGTGACTTTTAATGAGGTATCTTTGACGGCAATGGTTTGTGAAGGGACTAGGTCAATGAGTTGGTATTTTTTTAATTGCGGCTGTATACCTTTGTCAGTAAAGTTAGCCCATGCTTGCCAATTAAAATAGGTGTCTAACATGGTTTGATTGACTGAAGGTAAGGCATAAATAGGTTTATTACTGTCTTGTGGCGACGAAATCAACATGCCAGCGGTATGATCTAAATGGCCATGACTAATCAAATAACCTTTTACATGTTGGCGTAAAATAACACCTGTTGTGTTCCACTCAGGATCGTTAGCAATTGGTAGTTGTGCAAAGGCTTGGTTTTGAAGTGCAACATCAATACCATTAACAATTGAGCCAGCATCTAAAGCTACATAGTTATTTTCTGTTAGTGACCTAAGCAAAAAGGCACTCAGGTTACCGTCTTGTATACCACCGCTGTCACCTAACGTGATGAGTTCGAATACTGCTTTGGGGTTGCTGTCGGTCGACTTTGCTTGCGCTAAGCTTGTAAAAACAAGCAACAAAATACAAAAATATTTCACTGGGCTGTTTACCTTGGTTGTTGTGCCAAACTTTGTTTATATAACTGTAGAGCTTGGCTATCGTCATGTTGCGATTCTTTAATTTCTGCCATCAATAATAAATCTTGTTGACGGTTGGCTAATTTAATCGCTTTACCTAAGGCTTTTTCAGCTAAGACTTTGTCACCTGAAGCATTCGCCACATGGGCTAAAGCCGATAACAAGTCGACGTTGAGTTCGTCTCGTTTAATCCAACTTTCTAATAACCGAATAGAGGCGGTTGGGTTAGGTAATTTAATTTGTTTAAACAAGGGAACTAACAAAGAATTAGGTCCAGATTTTTGTTGTTCAACTAATACTTGTTCGGCGTCGGCATACATACCTTGGTCAATTAATTGTTGAATATAAGCTGCTTGTTGTGCTGGATCTTTACGTGTCGCTCTAGGCTGATCTAGCCAGTTTTGTTTAAGTTCGACTGCTCCTTGTTTGCTGGCTATTTCGGCAAAACTACCTTTTGAAGCTTGTTGCATTAATGCCGGATAGTCTTCACCTAGGGCTTTTTTCCAAGTTTTGAGTTTGCCTTTTAATACTTGCCACTTACCAGCTTGAGCTAATGCTTGAGCCCACAGTTTTATCACAGTTGCTTGTTCTTTTTGTTTAGCGTTCAAGGTTTCGATAAGTTGCAGGGCTTCATCATTTTGTTGTTGGTTTAAGGCAAAACGAATTAAACAAAGATTGGCTGCTAATGCTGATTTTTCATAGGTACTGGCCATACGCCAATAAGTTTGTGCTTGCTGTGATTGACCTAGTTGCATTTCTATTTCGGCAGCAGCCAATAGATTAATACCGTCAAAATCTTCATTTTCGATTTTGCTTAAATGATTTTTAGCGGTTAAATAATTGGTTTCTGCTAAAGCAATTAAACCACTGGTAAAGGCTTTTTGTTTTTTACGAGCTCCCCAATTACCAAACCAATTACGAGAGCCAGAAGCGGCTCTTAAGGCATTTTTGACTAACCAGTTGATCAATAAAAATCCGACAAAAATAAAGATCAGCGAAATAGCCAATGAAAACACGTTCATTTCTACTACCCAGCCACTAAATTCGACAAACACATAACCGCGGTCATCAAACACCATTGCGCCTACCATGAGTGCGATGAGCAGTAATACCAGTACAACAAATATTCTAATCATGGTTGTACCGCCTCTGTTTCCTCAGCGGCCTGTGTCACTGGCGTTGTAAAGCGACTATCTAAGCGGCGCTCTAATACGTCAAGCAACAAAGGAGCGGCAGTAAATTGTTCTGGATAAACTCGCTTAATATCTGTGGCTTGTAATTCTTTTATGCTCGTAACAAATTGTTTAACCATTGTTTTTTGGGTATCAAAATATTCAGCAGTTAGGTCTTGGGCGGTTTGTAACGACTGTTGATATAAACCTGCATTTTCACGCAATACAGCTGCTTGCCCTTGTAACAGCGCAAATCTTAATTGCTCTTTAGACAACCATTGTTCTTGGTCTGACATAAAAGGTTTTATCTCGGCTGTTTTACGTTTTACACTGAAAAAGTCTTGTGTGACTTGTTGCCAGTTACGAGCCAAGTTACTACGCCAATCGTTAGCTTCACTTGCTGCGTCAGTTTGATTGGGTTCAACTGGTTTTTTAAAAAAGGCTAGCGGTAAGCTATCAACTTGCTGCGCTAATGCTCCAATCGACAAGGCAATAGAATCAATAGAGACTTGATTGACTTGCTGTAGGCTTTGCATGTCTGCGACTAACTTTTCACGTATAGGTAATAAACTTGGATCGTCTAAATCTTGTAAGCGAGTATCGGCAGATTGCAGCATCATGAGTGCAGTTTTTACATCGTTCTCTAACCATAGCTTACGTCCAGCCATACGTACTAAATAGTCAGCTTCGGCTAACAACCAATCAGAAGGACGACGACCGGATACATCAGCCAAGTTTTGTTGATTGACTCTCACTTGTTCGCTGGTCATTTGTAGTTGGTCAATCACACTTTGCATGCTCGTTTGCAGAGCTTTGTTTTGCGCAGATAGTGAGTTCTCGGTGGCACGTGCGGCAGATAAAGATTGATTGATCTCAGTTTGTTGGCTCTGGACGCGAGTTTGTTGCTTGGTCAACAAATCGGTTTGTTGTTGTTTTTGAGTTTGCCATTGCATCCAGCCCCAATAACCTGCAGCAATAATGGCAATCAGTATAAGTAAATTTAAAACCGTGAAAAACCATAAAGCACCAGTTTTATTTTGTTTAGCCGTTGCTGGAGAGCGAGCTGTGCTGCTTGATTTAGCTGTTTGAGTTTCTTTGGGCGGCGTACTGATAGTTTCTTTTTTTACTGCCACAGTTTCTTTTTGGCTGGTTTTGACCTTTTCTGTTGATTTATCTTTAGCCACTTGTAGCTCCAACTCCGCTAATTTTTTTTGCTCTTCTGGGGTTAATTTGTCCTGACTATCTGCCATTTAAAGCTCCAAAGAATGTCTAGCGCAACATCATGTTTTGTGCGCATTGGATAAGAGCCTGATCACTAGCATCACGGCTGATTTCTATTTGTTTTACACCAAGTGTAGATGCAATTTGGGCGATACGCTCACTCACGACAATCCACTTCACTTGGCTAAGCCAAGTTGACTCAAATCGAGCAAACGCAGCTTGAATAACTTCACCACTGGTAGCAATAATGCAACTAATTTGACTCTCTTGCCAGTCTTGTGTGGACAAAGGTTTAGCAACTTGTTGTCTTTTATATACTTCCCACTCTTGCACCAGTGCTGCACGGTTGAGTAATGTGTCGCGCAACAGCTCCCGCCCGCCGTACCCCTTCATAATAATAACACTTTTGTTTTCTATGTTATTTAGCTCAGGTAAGCCAAGTAAACCTTCAGTTCGCGCTTCTTTGGGAACAATATTATTGATGCCGCCTTGGGTTAATAACTTGCCAGTGCTCTCGCCTACTGCAAAAAATAGGCAATTGTTTGGCCATTGCTGCTTGAATAAAACACATTGCTCGGCAGCCACTGTACTAGTAACTAAAATTAAATGTTCGTTATAAGTAGCACGACCTAAAGATTGAATTTTTTCCGGTAACTGCGCCACGGCTTGTTGATCTAATACAGTATCAATTAAACCGCAGGCCACAGCAGTTAAACCTGCCTGCTGGAAAGCCGCAGCACTTGTTTGGCATTTTGCTTGCGGCCTAAGGAGTAAAAACATTGCTTATTATCCTAAATTACTCATCCTAAATTAATCTTAGTCATGTAAGGCTGCAAGAATGTCTCCTGCGCCTTGGGCAAGTAACTTATCTGCGACTTGCTCACCTATTTGTTCGGCTTGTTCGATACTGCCAGTTTGTTCTGCATACAAAAGAGTTTGACCATCTACCGAACCCACTAAGCCTTTAAGGGTAACTTGTTCACTGTTGGCATTTTTATTGATTACCGCAAAACTGCCAATAGGCACTTGGCAGCCGCCATTTAACTTAGCGTTCATGGCGCGCTCGGCGCGAACTCGAATTGAGGTTTCGGTATGATTCAATGGTGCAAGTAATGCAATTAGCTCTTGATCGTCGTTACGGCATTCAATGCCCACAGCCCCTTGGCCAACAGCAGGCAAAGACACATCAAAAGGAATTTCGTGAGTAATACGCCCAAGCATACCTAAACGAATTAACCCTGCAGCTGCTAGAACAATAGCGTCGTACTCACCGGCATCTAGCTTTGCTAAACGGGTATTCACATTGCCGCGCAAATCTTTGATCACTAAATCTGGTCTACGCTTACGTAATTGGCATTGACGTCTAAGGCTTGACGTACCTACTACGGCGTTTTGAGGTAGCGCATCTAAACTAGCAAAGTTATTCGAGACAAATGCATCAAAAGGGTTTTCGCGCTCGCAGATAGCATGTAAACCAAACCCCTCAGGAAATTCAACCGGCACGTCTTTCATCGAATGCACGGCTATGTCGGCACGACCTTCTGTCATGGCCACTTCTAATTCTTTAATAAATAGACCTTTACCACCAATTTTAGCCAGTGGCGTATCTAGAATGATATCCCCTTGAGTACTCATGGGTACAAGCTCTACTTGTAAATCTGCATGAGCATTGAGCAAGGCGGCTTTTACATAATCTGCTTGCCACAGAGCGAGTGCACTCTTACGGGTAGCAATACGTATTGTTCGTTTTGACATCTAAATTCCAAAATTACAGGGACAACATTTGTTGTTGATATTAACAGAAAATTCAAGAGTCCGGTGAAGCCCTGAACTCAAATAAATGTAAGCAAGAGTTTTGTTATTAGGCTTTTAAGTGCTTAACGTTTAACCCCTGACACTCTGGCCCATTCTCCGTCAATTTCTATCGGTTCCATGTCGAAGTCTTGGCTATACAATTGGTTAATTTCTTCGGCTTGGTTATCTAGAATACCCGACAACACTAATTTACCGCCGGGTTTACAATAAGCGGTAATGACTTCTCTTAACTCTCTGAGAGGGGCAGCTAAAATATTGGCTAGTACTACATCGGCTTCTAATACGGGTTGATCTTGGGGTAAATAAAGCTCAATCATATGGCCTATATTATTACGATTAGCGTTGTCTTGGCTAGCCAATAGGGCTTGAGGGTCAATATCGATACCTACCACTCGTTTAGCTCCTAATTTTAAAGCCGCTATGCCCAAAATACCTGAGCCACAGCCAAAGTCGACTACTAAAGATTGGCTTAATTCTAAGTTGTCTAACCATCTTAAACATAAACTAGTGGTTGGGTGAGTACCTGTACCAAAGGCAAGACCAGGGTCGAGCATAACGTTTACTGCATTTGGATCAGGTACGTCGCGCCAACTAGGGCAAATCCACAAACGCTTACCAAATTGCATTGGATGAAAGTTTTCCATCCACTCTCTTTCCCAATCTTTGTCTTCTAATTGATCGAGTTTGTGGTTGAAGTTTTTACCTAATATTTTTGACTTTTCTAATTGAGAAATCACTCGCTGCATATCGTGATTGGCGTCGTATAAACCCACCACTTGAGTGTCTGGCCACAACATTACTTCACCTGGTTTGGGTTCGTACATGGGAGTGTCTTTTGCATCGACAAAAGTAACAGCTTGTGCACCATTTGCCGATAACATATCACCGATTTGTTCGGCATATTCAGCTTGATGATTAATTTTAAGTTGGATCCAAGGCATCTTTATATTCGAGCTAATAATTTGTCAGTTAGTATATCACTAGTTAAATGAATAATAATCTGTAGAGCAGATCATTCTTTTTTAACCGTTAATTTTAAATAGATGTAAAATCGTTAAGTGGATTAATGCCTAGAAAATATACAAATAGTACTACTTTGGTTTTATATCCAATACAAATCCGACCTGTTAAGGTGGATGCTTTTTTATGTGAGAAAAACTTAATGTGGTTTCAGAAGAAAAACAAAGAACTAGAAAACCAACTTTTTAAAAAAGAAAGTGAACTGACTGCTAAAAATTTGATGATAAATGCCTTGTCTACTTCTATGGCAATAATAGAGTTTTCTCCCAGTGGTCATATTCTTAAGGCAAATGAAAATTTTGCAAAAACTATGGAGTATAGCTCTGAGCAAATCGTAGGTAATCACCACAAAATGTTTTGCTCACCTGAATTAATCAATAGCATTGATTACAGGGATTTTTGGCTAAGCCTTGGCAGTGGTAAAGCGATGAAGGGAGAGTTCGAACGTATTACTAGATCGGGCAAAAAAATATGGTTAGCTGCGAGTTATTGCCCAGTTTTTGATAGTACTGGACAAGTCGAAAAAGTCATAAAAATTGCTTCTGACGTTACCGATACTGTGACTCATATGAAAGAGTTAAAAAGTATGGTTAACTCAGTGCGAAGATCAATGGCTGTAATAGAATTTGATTTAAATGGTACTATATTAAAATGTAACGATAATTTTTTAACTACTACAGGTTACACCGAATCAGAACTTGTTGGACATCATCATAAAATGTTTTGCACCCCTGAATATGTTAACTCTGGCCAATACAGAGAAATGTGGCAGAACCTAAACCAAGGGCAGTTTTTATCTGGTAAGTTCAAAAGATTAGATAAAACGGGGCAGCCAATTTGGCTAGAAGCAACTTACAATCCAATTTTTAATGCTGATGGGCAAATAACTACAGTGGTTAAGTTTGCCACCGATATCACAGATACTGTTATAACTTCACAAAAAGCTAGCCAAATTGCATTTGAGTCCTTAATGAATACCGACCAAATATCGCAAAAAGGTTTAGGTATAGTAAATGAGGCAATTATTGCCATGTCTCAAGTTTCTAATGGTTTAGCTACAACGGCCACTAGTATTAATTCTCTTAGCAATCAATCAGAACAAATTAGTAATATTGTAAATACGATTTCAGCAATAGCAGATCAAACTAATTTATTGGCTTTAAATGCGGCAATAGAAGCAGCTAGAGCTGGTGAGCAAGGTAGAGGTTTTGCTGTAGTGGCCGATGAAGTTCGTCAGTTAGCAGCGAGAACCAGTAAATCTACCGCTGAAATAGATAACGTGGTGAAAGAAAATAATAATCTTGCGTCTGAAGCTGTGAAATTAATGGAAATAGTTGTAGAAAGCTCAAAAGCTGGAATGGGGTTAGTTGAACAAACAGGTAACGCAATTAATGAAATTAGTACAGGCACAAAAGAAGTGGTTGAAGTAATAAAACGACAACTATAAAAAAGGGGCGTTTAAGCCCCTGTTTTAAATAACCTTAATTAGTTAACAAAGTAACTAATGGCCATCCATGCCTAATTTTTTCTCTAGGTAATGAATATTAGCGCCACCAGCAGCAAAAGCCTCATCGGCCATAATGCTCTTTTGCAAATCAACATTAGTTTTGATGCCACCAATCACTAACTCATCTAAGGCATGGCGCATTCTGGCAATGGCAACATCGCGAGTTTCACCATAAGTGATTAATTTGCCTATCATAGAGTCATAATATGGAGGTACAGTATAACCAGCATAGATATGCGAATCCCATCTCACACCTAAACCGCCAGGAGCGTGAAATTTAGTGATCTGTCCAGGACTTGGGATAAAGGTTTTTGAATCCTCTGCGTTAATACGACATTCGATTGCAAAACCTTTTACCACTATATCGTCTTGACTGATAGTCAGTTTTTGACCCGAAGCAATACGTAGTTGTTCTTTGATTAAATCTACACCTGTAATCATTTCTGATACTGGATGTTCAACCTGAATACGGGTATTCATTTCAATGAAATAGAACTCATCATTTTCGAATAAGAACTCAAAGGTACCTGCGCCGCGATAACCAATTTCAACACATGCTTGGCAACATCTTGCGCCAATTTTTGCACGCATTTCAGGAGTGATACCTGGTGCTGGGGCTTCTTCAACTACTTTTTGATGACGTCTTTGCATTGAACAATCACGCTCACCTAAATGAATCGCGTTACCTTGACCATCCGCTAAAATTTGAATTTCGACATGACGTGGGTTTTCTAGGAATTTCTCCATGTAAACTACGTCATTGTTAAAGGCTGCGCCGGCTTCACTTTTAGTCATAGCGATGGACGAAATTAATTCTTCTTCACTACGGACCACACGCATACCACGACCACCACCACCACCAGCAGCTTTCACTATGATGGGATAACCAATGCCTCGAGCTAATTCTTTATTACGCTCTTCATCAGGGCCTAATGGGCCGTCAGAACCAGGCACACATGGCACACCAGCAGCTTTCATCGATCTAATCGCTGAAACTTTGTCACCCATTAAATTAATGGTTTCGGCTGTAGGGCCAATAAACACAAACCCGCTTTTTTCTATGGCGTCAGCAAAGTCTGCGTTTTCTGCCAAAAAGCCATAACCTGGGTGAATACCGTCGGCATCTGTTACTTCTGCAGCAGCAATTATTCGTGGAATATTAAGATAACTTTCAGTGGCGGAAGCTTTACCAATACAAATTGTTTCATCAGCTAACAATACATGTTTAAGCGTTTCATCTGCAGTTGAGTGCACAGCTACAGTTTTAATGCCTAATTCTTTACATGCACGTAATATGCGTAAAGCAATTTCACCACGGTTTGCGATAAGGACTTTTTTAAGCATAGTCATACGCCTTTTATTCAATCACAAACATAGGTTGATCAAATTCTACTGGCTCTTGGTTGTCCACTAAAATTTGTGTCACAACACCTGATTTATCAGCTTCAATTTGATTCATCATTTTCATTGCTTCGATAATACACAAGGTATCACCCACATTAACTTTTTGTCCCACTTCAACAAAAGGTTTTGCTTCAGGAGAAGATGAACGATAAAAAGTACCAACCATAGGAGAATTCATAACATGGCCAGTGATTGCCGGGGCAGCAGCTGGGGCTTCAACCGCAGCAACAGGTGCTGGTGCCGCAACTTGTTGTTGTGGAGCTGCATATTGCATAGGAGCCATCATTTGACTGGCAGCGCCACCGCGATGGATGCGAACCGATTCTTCACCTTCGGTAATTTCTAATTCAGATATGCCAGACTCTTCCACCAGCTCAATCAGTTTTTTTATTTTACGTATATCCATTATTCTCTCTCTAATCTAGTCATCAACTACTGAGTGTTGTTGATTTTATTTCTTTAAAAAATTTTTCGCGGCAGCGATAGCAAATTTGTAACCTTGTGAACCTAAGCCACAAATCACACCTTGCGCCACATCCGATAAATATGAATGTTGTCTAAAAGGTTCTCTTGCATGTACGTTCGATAAATGCACCTCAATAAAGGGAATCGAAACACTTAACAGGGCATCTCGCAAAGCAACACTGGTATGAGTGAATGCTCCAGGATTAATTACAATAAAGTCGATCTTTTGAAACGCACTATGGATAGTATCAATTAATACATGTTCAGCATTTGACTGCACATGAGTAACTGAGATGCCGAGAGTTTCGGCATATAGGTTTATCTCATCATTAATTTGTTCGAGACTCTGTGAACCATAAGTTTCAGGTTCACGTTTACCTAACATATTGAGATTCGGACCATTTATCAGTAATAAATTCACAAGATTGCCATGTTAATAAAAAAGCCCCAACTTGCCTTCAGCAAGTAACTATTTAGTGATTACGCTGTAATTTGTACAGTAAATGTACAAAAAATACAATAATTAAACCATTATAGTGAGTAAACAGAATTTAACAGCAAAATACTGGTCGAATCAGCGAAGATTACCGCAAAGTTTATAAATATTGTGATTTTGAGTAAAGTAAAATAGTAATTTTATTATCTGATATCTACCTGACAACAAATTTCGATTACACTTGTTAACACTGCAACTAGTTATAATGAGTATTTAGATGACAATTCACGCAATAGAACATCCATTAATTCAGCATAAATTAGCCTTAATGCGCGAGAAAGGGATCAGCAGTAAAGACTTCCGAGAACTTGCCAGCGAAGTGGGCAACTTACTGACTTATGAAGCAACCCGAGATCTTCCTACTGAAACTGTGAAGATTGAAAGTTGGAACGGAAAAATGCTTAACACACAAAAAATAAAGGGCAAAAAGATTACTGTTGTGCCTATTTTGCGTGCTGGCTTGGGTATGTTAGATGGTGTACTCAGATTGATCCCAAACGCAAAAATCAGTGTGGTTGGCTTATATCGAGACGAAGAAACACTGCAACCCGTGGCCTATTTCGATAAAGTAGTAAAAGATACCAAACAGCGTACCGCTTTGATTGTTGACCCTATGTTAGCCACTGGTGGTACGTTGATCGCCACTATAGATTTACTCAAAGAAAAAGGCTGTAAAAAAATTATGGGCTTGTTTTTAGTCGCTGCACCTGAAGGATTAGCCGCTGTGCAAGCCGCGCACCCTGATGTAGATATTTATACCGCAGCTATTGATGAAAAGTTAAATGACAAAGGTTATATCTTGCCTGGTTTAGGCGATGCGGGTGATAAAATATTCGGTACTAAATGATCGCAGCATTTACTAGCGGTAGTGAATAATTAGTACTACCGCTAGTAAAAATCTAAATTTGGGTTATTTAATTTAGAAAGTTATTTACATGCTGGGCAAAAGGTTTTGCTTGCATGTATCCCGTCACCCTTGATGATTGGATTTCTTGGCCATTTAAATCAAAAAACAAAATAGTAGGTAATCCCAAAACAGAAAAGCGCTCTTGGAAGGCCAAATTACTATCGGTATTATCAGTTAAATCAATTTGTAACAGCACTGTATTTTGTAGTGCTTTTACCACTGCAGGATCAGGAAAAGTATATTTTTCAAACTCCTTACAAGCTACACACCAATCAGCATATAAATCGATCATCACAGTTTTACCCTCGGCATTGGCCTCGGCTACTTTTTTCTCGAAGTCTGCTAAGTTGGTCACTTCAACAAAACTGACATGAGTCGAGTCGGCTTTAGATGTTTGGCCATGTTCATTAGTAGCACTAACACTGCTGATAGTTTGATAACCATAACCAGCTGAAGCAAATAAACCTACAAAAATTAATAGTGCTCGTACACCTTTATAAAAAGATGTTTGGCTGCCTTGATTCATTACATAAAAATAACTAAAGGTAGCTAAACCTAAAAGGCTCCAAGCTATATCTGTGGCCATATGGGAAACCAAACGTTCAACAAACATAATGGCCACGGCTAACATCATAAAACCAAAGGTCACTTTAACTATGTTCATCCAATTACCTGCTTTAGGTAATAACTTACCTCCCGTTATACCAAACAGAATGAGCGGGATCCCCATACCTAAACTCAAAGCATACAAAGCAGTGAAGCCTAAAACTAAATCGCCGCTTTGTGCGATAAAAAGTAAAATTCCGGTGAGCGGTGCAGTAGTGCAAGGCGAAGCAACTAAGCCCGAAATCGCCCCCATCACTAATACTCCCAAATAACTACCGCTAGTTTGTTTGTTACTCATAGCGTTTAATTTTTCTTGCCATGAGCTCGGTAATTGTAATTCATAGGCACCAAACATCACTATCGCCAACAAAACAAAAATCACAATTAAACCAATCAAAATAGCCGGGTGTTGCAAACTGGCCTGAAATTGCACGCCTGCCGAAGCCACTATTAGCCCTAGCAGTGAATAAGTTATGGCCATGCCTTGTACGTACACAAAAGACAAAGTAAATGCTCTTGAGGTACTAATCGACTTACCTTGACCAATAACAATGCCCGATAAAATAGGGTACATAGGGAATACACAAGGAGTAAAAGCTAAACCTATGCCTAAGCCTAAAAATAACAATAATGTCCATGGTAAACTTTGTTCACTAGACAGTAGGCTGGCTAACTCAAATTGCTGGGCTTGGGGTGGCTTATCAGTGGGGGCTGTTTCATACGAGTTAGCTGTTTGTCTGGAAGCTGTTGTGGTAACTGGATTGAGAAACACTTCTTTAATGATAGGTTGATAACAAAGACCTGCGTCAGCACAACCTTGGAAACGGATTTTAACTAAACCATTGTCTTGCGCTGAAATAATAGAATATTCAATATCTACTCGCTTACGAAAAATATCTGACAAGCCAAAATATTCATCCTCGATTTGTTCTGCTTTGGGGTATGTCGGCTCAGACAAGTCAGCATTTTTGACCACAGCTTTAAATTGCTTTTTATATAAATAGTAACCATCAGCAATATCCCAACTTAAGGTTAACTTGTCGCCTTCTTGTTTAAAATCAAACTCGAATGCTTGTTCAACTTTTAAAAATTCTGGCTCATCAGAAAATAAATCAGCTAAGGGCTCGTTTGTTTGAGCCAAACTGAAAAATGGCAACAAACAAAAAGCAATAAAGAGGGTAAAAAAATGGCGACTAAATTTCATCTACTGTATTTCTCATATTAGTGTTAGGGACTGTTGGCCTTTGTGTTATAAATTTTGTTCGATCTAAAACGCTATATAAAGCGCAGTATTGATTAACAGACCTAGCTTGTGGCTAAACTTGATTACCCATTTTAAACAGGTAAGCTTAACAAAATATTAAGACCCGTAAACTTCATTCTAACTTTCAACAAGCAGTATGCCATAAGCTTGATTAAATTAGACAAGCCAAGCAACACTCTGTAACAATGCTAACCTTGGTTATTAAAGATTAACGACCAATATCATTACAATACATATTTTATTCGAGGTTTCAGTGGCAAAGTTATTTGTTTTATTCGTGATATTACCCATTCTGGAAATAGCCCTGCTAATCAATGTGAGTGATCAAATTGGTGGTTGGTATACAGTGGCAATTGTCGTGCTTACTGCATTTTTTGGCGCACGCTTAGTCCGCCAGGAAGGTTTAGCTACACTGGCTCAAGCTCAACAAAAAATGCAAGTTGGACAGATGCCAGGACAAGAAATGGCTGAGGGTTTACTGTTGGTTATTGCTGGTGTGTTGTTAGTCACTCCCGGTTTTATAACAGACGGTCTTGGCTTTTTGTTAAGTCTTCCGATGACACGTCCACTGATTGCAAAAAATATACTTAAACACATGTCGGTAAGCATGGTTAATCAATCATTTCAAGGTGAGTTTACTCAACAAAGCCACTCTCAATATGATTTTCAACAAAAAAAAGAAGAACAGTCTGGTGAAATAATCGAAGGTGAATTTGTCGATAAAGATGAAGATAAAGACGAAAAAATTAAGCCTACTTTAAGAAAACCAGATTAAACTGTTGTTATCAATCATGTCTCCAATTAGGTTTAAACTGTCAAATGCGCATTTTATTAGTAGAAGATGATGCTCAATTAGCTAAAGGTTTACATCAATCTCTTAGGAAAGAAGGTTTTACAGCCAATCATGTGAGCACTGCAAAATCTGCTTTGTTAAGTGTGCAAACTAATCAATGCAACATGTTAATTTTAGATTTAGGTCTACCAGACATGGACGGTTTAGATTTACTAAAAAGAATTCGAAAAGTATCACCATCTTTACCTGTACTTATCTTGACTGCAAGGGATACGGTAGATGATAAAATCAAAGGTTTAGACCAAGGAGCTGATGACTACTTGTGTAAACCTTTTGATGTGAACGAACTGATTGCGAGGTTACGAGTAATAGAAAGGCGTCTCGGAACAGCGACTACTTCTATGGTCACAATTAGCAATGTATCCCTTGATTTAGCTGCACACGAACTAACTGTCGACAAGAACAAAATAGATTTATCTCGTAAAGAATTCATGTTGCTAAGAATACTTATGGAGCAAGCAGGCAGAATCCAATCTAGAGAACAGTTAGAGTCTAAACTTTATGAGTGGGGTGAAGAAGTTGCGAGTAATGCGGTTGAGGTGCATATTCACCATTTACGAAAAAAATTACCTGCAGACTTTATCAAAACAATTAGAGGCGTAGGTTACAGTGTCTCCAAAGGCGTTTAAGACTTGTCAATTCGTCGTTATCTCACCTTAATTTTATTATCTGTAATCACTTTGGTTACATTTTTTGCTGCCTTACAAGGTTATCGCAGCAGTATGGTAAAAGCTGGGGTTATTTTTGATAATGAACTGACTTCATTGGCTCGTGTTTTCTCAACCCAAAGCTCTGTCATTCAAGATCTTTCGAATGAATATTCCGACCCAACATTGATTTATCAAATTTGGCAAAATGATCAATTAATAGTGAGCTCAAATCTGGTTTTAACCGCAACCATTGCAGAACGTGAAAATGGTTACTCCGAAAATAACTTCTTATCCCAACGTTGGCGCACCTATACGCAATATTTCCCCCAATCCGAACGATGGGTGATAGTTGCGCAACCATTAAATAGACGTTTTGAATTAGCCGAAGAGATGATTTTAGCGGCTGTCACCCCATTAATTTTATCTATACCTCTATTGGCCATCGCTATCTATTTCATTATTCATTCAGGGTTAAGTCCACTTAGACACCTTTCGAAAGACTTGCAATCAAAAAAAGTAAATGATTTAACTGCAGTTGAACTTAGTCAAGACGTTAAAGAATTAAAGCCTGTATTGCATACTCTTAATCAGCTATTCAAAAGGCTAGATGCTGCTTTTATCAGAGAAAAAAGGTTTGCTTCTGATGCGGCCCACGAACTTAGAACCCCCTTAAGCGTACTGAAAATTAATATCCACAACTTAAAACATGAACTTGCTACAGAGGACTTTGCTTCTACAAATTTAGTCGACCTAGAAAATGGTATTGAACGTATGGGCCATGTGGTGGAGCAAATTCTGCTACTCAATCGTACTAATCCAGACCAGTATCGAGTTAGTTTTACTGAACTCAATTTGAAAACCTTATGTCAAAATACTATTGCGAGGATCTATCCTCAAATTGCAGAGAAACAGCAAGATATTGAATTTAAAGGCAAAGACATTTCGATATTGGGCGATGAATTCTCTTTGGGGGTTTTATTACAAAACCTTATTGCCAATGCCAGTAAATATTCTCCTGTCGCAGCAAAAATATCAGTCAATTTGTTGCAAATGTCAGAGCAAATAATCTTAACTGTAGAGGACTCTGGGCCTGGAATAGCAGAACAAGAATATGAGCGAATATTTGAACGCTTTTATCGTGTGGGTGGCGATCGACATACTAGTACTGAACCTGGCTGTGGCTTGGGGTTAGCGATATCGAAACATATTGCTCACCTGCACAATGCTAAATTTAAGCTAACCAAATCTACCGCATTAGGTGGCTTATCAATTTCACTGTTTTTTCAGAGCAGCCTGTCGAACAAGAGTATTAGCCATGCTTAGACTATTAGTGTTAATTTTACTGGTTAATTCGGTTGCGTGTGATGAGCTCTTCGCTGCCACCGCTGAATACAAAATTCAGTTAAAAGGCCATTTGTTTTATCCGTCTAAAATTGAAATCCCCGCAGGGCAAAAAGTAAAATTAATTATTCAAAACATGGATGACACCCCCGAGGAATTTGATAGTTTTTCTTTAAACCGCGAAAAAGTTTTGTTCCCCAATAAGCAGTCATTTATTTATATAGGTCCTTTAAAACCCGGTATTTATGACTTTTTTGGTGAGTACAACCCCAATTCAGCGCAAGGTAAAGTAATAGTAGTGAAGCAGAAGCAAGGAGAGCCGAATGTTAATTAACACGGTAATCTTATTGTTGCGAGACGCATTGCCAATTTTTGTTTTAATCAGCTTGTTGTGGACCCAACTAGCATTTAATCGTGTTTGGTTGCCTAGCTCCATTTTGCTTGGCTTAATAACAACAGTACTACTAGTGGGGCAACTTAATTTTATTGGTAATTGGTTTGATGGTAGTGGCACTGAGTTGTTAATGGTATTTATGCATTTTACCAACTACTGTTTAGCCTTGTATTTGGGCTACCAATTAGTTAAAAAACAAAGAAATAAACGATTTTTGTTGTTAACTGCAACTTGTATGTTGGTACTGACACTGGCTAGCAAGGGGGCAAATTTCACTGTATATTTTTCTGGTTATTTTAGGCAGATAGATGCTCTACAACCTATGTTGTTAGGGCTTTTCTTGGGATTGGGGATCTGCCTTAGTTTAATGATTTTAATTTATTTTGTGACTAGCTGGCTAGACAGTAAATTTAACCAAAGAGTCAGCCTTTTGTTTATTTTGATATACACAATAGGTCAATTTACAAACTCTTTACCACTTTTGGTACAGGTCGATGTGATTGACGGTTCTGCCGTAGTTTGGAATAGCCAAAATATACTTTCTAATCAATCAGAATTTGGGCAGCTTTTTAACGCGCTGTTTGGTTATCAAGCGACACCTTCATTCAATCAACTCGTAGTGTATATCTTCACTTTATGCATAGCCTTATCTATGTATTTTTTCTCAACCAAGCAAGGTAGAAAACGATGAAAACTGTTTACCACTTGGCAACTCTCTTGGTCTTAATTTATATCAATATGTCAGTAAGTTGGGCGGACGGGACCCCTGTCGATAAAGTTTATCACCCTTATGTATTGGCAAATGAGCGTGAATTGGAATGGCGTTTCACCTCTAGGCAAAATGATGATGGCAATGTATTAATGCAGAAGTTTGCTTACGGCCATGCCTTGTCAGAATATCTAACAATTGAAGGTTATATTGTGGGTGAGCGGGATGAAGTAGGTGATTTTGGCTTACATGGTTATGAGATAGAAGCCCGCTGGATGTTGACCGATCAAGGAGAGTTATGGGCTGATTGGGGGACTTTATTGGAAATTGCCAAAGAGCAAGGTAGTGATAATTTTGAATTAACGACTGGAGTCTTATTCGAAAAAGAATTTACTCGTACCAGCTTAACTCTCAATGCCTTACTTGTTTATGAGTGGGGTAAAAATATTCAAGATGAATTTGAAACTGAGTTTAGATTAAAATATCGCTATCGATACACTCCTGCTTTTCAGCCCGCCATAGAGGTTTATACAGGTGAAGATTTTGTCGGTATTGGCCCCGCTTTTATGGGTATTCAAAGATACCAAGGGCAAAAACAATTAAAATGGGAAATGGCATTTATTGCTGGATTAAATGGTGATGCAAAAGATCATACTTTGAGATTTGCGTTAGAATATGAGTTTTAAACACAGAGCAAAAATAATCATGAAAGCATGCGCTTGCCACATTTTAGTCAAATCTAAAGAAGAAGCTGAAAAAATAAAAGCCCAACTAGATAAAGGTGGAAATTTTCAGCAATTAGCCAAAAAATATTCTATTTGTCCGTCAGGCAAAAAAGGCGGAGACTTAGGTGAATTTGGCCCAGGAAAAATGGTAAAAGCGTTTGATAACGTGGTGTTTAAGAAAGAAATTCTGAAGGTACATGGGCCAATCAAAACTCAGTTCGGCTTTCATTTAATCAAAACGTTGTATCGTAGTTAAGAGCAGGATGCGGCAGCAGTAAAAAGCCACGGAATTCGAGCTTAAAGCATAAGAATTTGTCACAGAGTTACACAGAGAAGAGCCTTAACATTATTAAAATCAAAAGCCGATCACAGAGGCTGCACTACACAGAGAAAAGCAATAAAAGCAGAATACGGCAGCGTGTTGCAGAATAAAGCAGTTAAAAGATAAGATTAAATTCAACGATTATCGTTAACGGCAAAGAACAATTACAGTACTTATCTATAACACCAGTGTTTTACTGCTTGTTGTTGTAAAAACTGTTCGGCATTCGGGCCTTGCAACAAGGCTAAGGTGGCTAATAACCCAGCTTGAATACAATGTGTTGTTGCTACTGTGACCGAGCGAGCGGCATGTTCGATGGGATAACCAGTTTTGGGGTTGAGTATATGCCCGTAGCGGAGCCCATCTTTTAATAAGTATCGTTTTGCATCGCCGCTGGTGGCTAAACCTCCCTGATATATACTTAGTACTTTTTGGGCTTTTTGTTCTGATGCAAAACTTTCAATGCCAATTAACCAAGCTTGTTGGTTTTGTCTTGGTTGAGTGATCTGAATATCGCCACCAAAATTTACCAGAACAGAAACTGCTGGGGCATATTGAGTACAAAGTTTTGCCACGTTATCTACAGCATACTCTTTGCCTATACCACCAAAATCTAGCTGCATACCTTGGATAAGGGTGATTGACGACTGATCATATTTTACTTTTTGCCAGCCTATATAGGGCAATAACTCTTGTACCCCTGCAGCTGTTGCTAGTTTATCTGAACCATCAAATTTCCATGCTTTGCGTAAAACTCCTGAGCTAATATCAAACAAACCTTCACTGATCACATAACAAGTATTGGCAAACTCTAATAATCTATATGTTTCGTCATCGATTTTTACGGCTTGGCCGTGACTGTTATTGATTTGATCCATTAAGTTACCGCTACGGTAGCGACTATACTTTTGTTCGATTCTTTGACATTCGGTATAAGCAATAGAGGTTAAATCGGTCGCTAATTGAAGATTTGTTGATTCAATTAAGATTTCGCATGGACTGGCCATAGCAGAAAAACGACCAATAAAATGGTCGTTTTTCTGCTCGATGGCGAATTTCTGATTGCTGTTAATTATTGTTCCTTTGACAGTTATACCAATCCGAATTATTACGGATTGGTATAAGAATCCTTAAAAACTATAACTAACCTGAGCAATGATTGCACTTAAGCTAGGGTATAAATCTTGTTGTTCCAATCCTGTTGGTATATCAAAACCAGAGTTTTCAGGATTTTGTTGATAATACTCTAGACGAAACGCAAGCTCATTGCCGTCAGACATAGCCAGGCCATATTTGAAGCCTAGGGTGTACGCTGTCATTTCTCCTAGTCGATAATCAGCACTGGCATAGGTAGGCAACTCATTACCTTCCATTAAGAATGGACGATATAGATCTGCAGCACTTTGCTGATAATATCTAAAATGAGGCTGGATATAGGTATTGTTGCTCAAGTTGATACGAAAACGTGTATCTATAGTATGTGAATTAATATCCCAATCGTCAGTAGCGTAACGATAAGATACGTCTGAAACACCTATGCTTGTAGCGTATTTTGTTTGCCAATAAACACTATGTCTGGTTCGTTTATCTGGACGGTTCTCGTGCAATAAACCTTGGGTGTTGCCCATCAAGTCGACCAAACTTAATACCTTAAATGGGTCTGTGTGATAACCATCTGATACTGAGAAACCATAATTAAATTGCATCAACATTTTACGATTAATGACTTGAGTCACACCAAATAACAAATCAATGGTGGTTTTGTTGTCGCTATCATTTTGGCGAGTCGCATCAAAGGCAGCTCTGTAGGCATCTTCATTGACAAATTGACCTTGGTCTATGACCATCTCTGAAAATGCAATAGGGCGCCCACCTTCAGGATCAATTGAATCAAATGCCAAAGACAAGCCTGCGGAGATAGTGGTATTTTTCTGATTAAAGTCTCTAGCTAATGAGCCGTTTGCAGCAAGAGACAAATAATCATATTCTTTAGAAAGGTGTACACCAGAACTAACTCTATATTCTTGCCAGATTGGCTGTGTCCATTGAGCTTCAACCTGCACACGAGTATCTTTGAACGTATCGTCTAATGGTGTTTCACCAGCCGCAATTTGATATTGGCCATTACCTGAAGGTCGAGTAAAAGTTTGCACGTCAGATTGTGGCACTGCACCAGTAGCTGAGGCACCTGTTAAGGTATCTAAAACTAACTTACCGGAAAATATATGTTCATCACCAAAATCTTTTTTGGCCGAAAATACGCCCTCAACGGCAGTCACACGGTCTGTTTCACCGTAATATAGCAATGCAGTGTCCATTTCCCAAACAGGCTCTTCAGCTTGTGCTGTAGGCGCTATACCCAACAATGCACAGGTTGCCGTTGCTAAAGTAGCGGTGATGTTTTTTTGTTTAGTTAGTTGCATCCACAACCTCCCCCAGCAAATGCTCTGCCGCCGCTGGTAGCTTCTTTACTAAAATAGATATGATCATCCAGCCCTAAGTCTACGCCTTCTGAATCTAAGGCCATTTCTTTTTTGGCTAATATATCTTTCTCCCAAGGTTTAACCCCTAAGTTGCTACAAGCTGCTAGCTGCAGAGTAAACAGCAAACCTACAATTTTAATGAATTTATTGTGCATTTTGGATTACTCTTTTTCTTGAATAAGTGAAACAATTTCTTGTTCATACTTAGTTTCTTTTTTCGTAAAGAACCCGGTATGAGTGAAACGTATGTTGCCCGCTTTATCGATTAAATAACTACTTGGCATACCAACGAGTTGGTAGGCAGAAGCAATTTTACCTTCTGGATCAAATACGACAGGTAACGTGGTTGGCGTATTTTGTAAAAACTCATCAGCTAGGTTTTGCTCGCTATCGAGATTGACTGTGATTATTTGTAAACCTTGTTTGGCGTATTTTTGTTGTATTGCGTTCATCCAAGGGAATGACTTTCTGCAGGGTTTACACCAACTCGCCCAAAAGTCTACATATACTACTTGCCCTTTTAAGTCAGATAATTGCGCAGGCATGTTTTCTAGCTTAAGTGCAAAGTCTTTTGCAGGCTGCTCAGCACTGACTAGCCAAGATGTGGTCAGAGCGGTAAGCATTAGTACTATAAGCGTTTTGATCTTCAATTTATTCAACAAGATGTTCTCACCAAGTTTAATTTCAATAAAATCATTGTAGAGTAGCAATCTTAAATAAAACTTAAGAAAGGCCAAACAAAAAAGCCCCCGAAGGAGCTTTTACAATTTATTTTAGAAATTTGTGACTTATGCGTCGACAGAACCACAGAAACGGTAACCTTCACCGTGTATGGTGACAATTAGGTCGTCGGCACTGACTTCTGACTCAAAATGTTTACGAATACGACGGATAGTAACGTCTACTGTTCTATCGTTAGGACGTAATTCGCGACCTGTCATTTCCATAATCAATTGTTCACGAGTTAGGATTTTACCGGGGTTATTCAAGAATAAGTGTAGTGCTCTGAATTCGCTGCGAGGTAAGCGGAATTCTTTAGCGCTAGGAGAAATTAAACTTCTGCTGTCGCCGTCTAATATCCAACCATTAAAGCTTACACGACTAGGTAAATCATCATCTTCACTAGTATTCGAAGTACGAGTTAACAAGTTACGCGCACGTATAGTTAGTTCTCTTGGATTAAATGGTTTAGTCAGATAATCATCTGCACCGATTTCTAATCCTAAAATACGATCAACATCGTTATCTCTTCCAGTAAGGAATATCAAACCAATGTTCTTACGGCCACGCACTTCGCGAGCCAAAATAAGACCATTCTTACCGGGCAAGTTTATGTCCATGATTACCAAGTTAATCGTATTGTTCTCAAAGATATTATGCATCTGTTCGCCGTTTTCAGCTTCGAATACATTATACCCTTCAGCTTCAAATAAACTTTTTAGGGTTGTACGAGTAACAACTTCATCTTCAACAATTAATACATTTGGGGTCTGCATGTTTCAGGCCTGATTTGGAATTTAGTTAAAAGTTTACCAGAAAATATCTAATATTCAGGGTTTTATCTAGCAATATTTGCAATTTGAAATATTTTTTTGCAATTTTTTAACAATTTAAAGCATAAATCGCTAATTTCACACACTTGCATTGTTAGGTATGTTTTCTTTTTCAACCACAGTTACCGGAAATAAAATGTTAAATTTAACGCCTTTTTCAGCTTCTGTAGTGAGAGATATTGAACCATTCAATGCTTGAGTAACCAAATTATACACTAAATGCATACCTAAACCGCTACCTCCTTGCCCACGTTTGGTGGTGACAAAAGGATCAAAAATTCTTTTACGGATTTGTTCAGGTATACCTCGACCATTATCCGAAAATTCTATATTGAGTTTATTGTGGTTTACCGTTTTGATGATAATTATTATTTCGCCGCGATCAATAAATTCAAAACCGTGAATAATTGAATTCATTATTAAGTTAATAAAAATTTGGTTGATAGGACCGGCTTTTGTTTCTACATATAAATCATTCGGACAAATCACATTAATTTTATGATTCACTTTTTTCAGCTTGGGTCGCATCGACATCAAAATTTCATCCATCAATTTAGCAACCGAAAAAATGCGATTATTTTCAGATGATTGGTCGACAGCCACTTGTTTGAAACTTGAAATCAGTTCAGCTGCTCGGTTTAAATTACGATAAATAATATTAAGGTTTTCTTCACCTTCCATCATAAATTTAGATAAGGCACTGGCCTTCAGGGTTTTATCCTCGAAAGATTTACGTATGTCTGACAACCTATCTAACATCATAGTAGAAGCAGTAACCCCTAACCCTATAGGGGTGTTTACTTCATGAGCCACACCGGCAACCATATCACCAAGCGAGGCCATTTTTTCATTCTGCACAATTTGCCGCTGGAACTGATGTAACTTTTCTAATGTTTGAATGAGTTCTGTGTTGGCTTCTTTTAGGGCTAAAGTTCTTTGGTTAACTTTTTCTTCTAAGCTGGCATTTAACCGTACTTGTTCTGCTTCAGCTTGGGTTTGTTTATCCATATGCACTTGAGTACGCTGTAACATGCCATTGAATGCATCACTTAACATGTCTAACTCTTTGATACCGGTTAATTCTGCACGAGTAGAATAGTCACGCTGTCTTGAAATTCTCTGTACTAATTTAACTAATGAATGGATTGGCTCTGTGATAGCTCTTTGCAATTTATATGTGAAAATGAAACAAAACAATAAACACAACAAAAAGATACCTATGGTGATAAAAATGGAGGAAGAAATTCGTTGCTGTAAGCGTTCAGTAGAAGCCCTTAAATAGGTGTAACCGATAATAATGTCTTGATCTATGATGGGTTGAATCATTTCAACTACTTCGCCAGAGATCCTCGGGCTAGCAAAGTCTTTAACTTGTTCAAATTTTGCTTTAACTGGGGCAATGCCTTCTTTGTTGTAACTTGCAAAAAATTCGATTGAACCATCTTCAAGTACTTTATAAATATGTATATTTTCAATGACTTCAGATGCTTCTAACGCTTTAAGGTTTTGTTGTTCTGTGTGTACATTGTCTTCTTTAACGTATTTTACTGCATTACGGCTAACTAAATCCGAAAAAACCATAACGTCACTTTTGATAGACTGATGATAGTTATTGATTTTCGTATATAGATTTACGCCAGAAGCGATAATTAGGGAGGCCGAAGTGATACCCACTACCCCCCATATAATTAGGCTTTTTATTGATAAAAATTTTACGTCAAATGACATAGTTTATTTGGCCATGGCTAGGAATTTTAATCTTGGTCGAAAAATTTAAAAAATCTAATGTTGTAGTAATATTCTTATTTCATCTTGGCTAACATTATACTTTTTAGCTGTTCTCTCAAGTGTAACTTGTTGATCAATTTCTTCTAGTTTAGTTTTACTATTGTTTCGTAACGCTTGCAAATCACTTAAACAAAGACAAATTACTTGTCCTTTTTTTACTTGTAAGTCAGGCACTGCAACTGCGGCTTTTTTATATAAAATATGAGGGCAGGGGGTTGATCGTTCAGGTGCTTGCAAACATTGTGCAGGCACAGCTGCTATCACTTCACATGTGATAGCAGTCAAGATTACAAAGCCTAACCTACAAGTTATCAACTTCATGTTTATCTAGTGCTTTGGTACAGTGATAAGTAATTCTCAGCGGCATCTTGCCAAGTAAAATGTGTTGTCATGGCACGTTTTACTACCTGTTCAAAACCTGCTGGATCTTCATGATAAAACAATAATGCTCTTTGTATACAAGACAATAAAGCGGCTCCAGTTGGCTCTACAAAAACGAGCCCTGTTGCCTTATCAGGTTGTTCAGCTATATCAATAACTGTATCTCTCAGTCCTCCTACTGCTCTAACGATTGGTAAGGTGCCATAAGCTAAACTATACATTTGATTTAGACCACAAGGTTCAAATAAAGAAGGCATTAAAAAGAAATCGCTACCCGCTTCAATCATATGCGCTTTACGTACGCTGAAGTCTTCTACAAAAGCACATTTGTCGGGATATTTACTTTCGATTTCACGCAATACTTGGCTAATTTCTGGATCACCTGTGCCAATAATCGCTAGTTGCACCTTATGTTGCATAAGCTGATCTAAAATTGGCAATATAAAACTAAATCCTTTTTGTTCAGTTAAACGGCATACCATACCAATTAATGGCACATCAGGGAGCTGTGGTAATCCAACTTCTTTTTGAATATCGCTTTTACAAACGTATTTCCCAGCTAAATTATCGAGTTGGTAATTCTGTGCAATATAAGGGTCGGTATTTGGATCCCACTGACTATAATCGCAACCGTTTAAAATGCCGCTGACGTCAGAATATCGTCGTTGAAACTCTTCAAATAAATAATGCGAGCCCAAAGGACTTAATAACTCTTGGGCGTAGTTAGGACTTACTGCATTAATTTTATTGGCATAACGAATCCCCATACGTACATAATTTAATGCATCTCCATCTAATTGACCGTGCAACTGATAATGGGGTTGTAAATAAGGTATGTCGCTGAACTTATGAGTGCCTTGATATGCCCCATTATGAATAGTGAAAACGGTACGTGAATTATCATAAAAACCGGTATCATCAATGCTAACAAAATAAGGCGTTAATGCGGTATGCCAATCATTACAATGAACTATGTCAGGTTGGAAATTGATCTTTTGAGAGGCTTTAAGGGCTGCGTGAGCAAAAAATGCAAAACGCTCAGCATTATCTGCATAGGCATGATAACTATCTGCATATAAACCTTTGCGATTAAAAAATTCGGGGTGATCAACTGCCAATACTTTTAAACCATGCAGATTTAATTCTTTAATGCCAAATTCATAAGCGGTATGCCCAGAAAAAAGAGTTTGTTTTTCGCAAATATCGTCGGCATTAAATTTTTCAGCCAATTGACGATAGTAAGGCATAACTATAACTACTTCGTGGCCAAGCTCCGCTAAGGCTAACGGTAATGCTTTACCTACATCAGCTAAACCACCGGTTTTAACTAGATCTTCAACTTCTGATACAACAAATAGTATTTTCATGAACACCCTTATTTAATACGATTACAATGATAAAGACTAAACTTGCTAGTTTGTTCTACTAAGCTTACTGAACTAAATCGTTTTTCAAGTAATTCAGAATAACGCAAAAATTTATTAGCAACTAAAACTAAACTACCAGCTTTTGCTAGGTAATTATTCAACTGACTAATAAAATTTTCTGTGACTGAGTAATCGGTTTGGATTCCTGTATGAAAAGGAGGATTGGTATAAACCGCAGAAAACTTGCCATTAACATCAGCTAAACCGTTCGAAGGGACTACTTGTACATCAAGATTATTTAATTTGGCACTTTGTTTAGAGCAATAAATAGCCAAAGCGCTGACATCACTCATCACTATTTCACTTTTGGGGCTTTTGAGGGCTAAATAACAACCAATCACACCTGCACCACAGCCAAAGTCTAACAAACGGCCGGCTTTCACTTCAGGTAAATTTTCAAGTAATAGCTGAGTTCCTAAATCTAAAATCCCGTGATTAAAGACCCCTGGTAAAGAACAAACTTTATAATCTTGCCCTGCCACTGAAAGTGCGACTTCTGTTTGCCATTTGTTGATATCAAAAGCTTTAATTGTTTTATCAACTTGGCCACCAAATAAAGCACAATGGCGTGCAGAGTCTATTTTATTGGTTTGTGAACAAATAGAATCAAGCAATTTGACCGCACTTTTTATGCCGCCTTTGTTTTCGCCTACCAGTAATAAACTCGCATTTGGGGTTAAACAAGCGGCTACGTTGGCGATCAACATTTTTAGTTGTTCTTTGGATTTAGGTACATATATCACAGCACCGTCAAACTTTTTATCAGTAGGATAAGCCGCTGCAAAAGTATGCTTGTCTGCTTTGCCTTGGTCTTTACTTTGCTGATAAATATCGAAATATTGATGAAAAACTGAGATGTCAGCATCACTTAACGTTGCGGCAATATGACTATCTGTAGGGTTAACTAATAACCACTTTCCAGTCGCAAAAAATTCTTCATTTCTAACTAGTACCTGACTAGCGGCTGATAACATTAGGACACTCTCTCAAACATCAGATCCCAAACACCATGGCCCAATCTATGACCACGTTGTTCAAACTTGGTAAGTGGACGTTGTTCGGGGCGAGGCACAAAATCATTGGTATCTGATTGGTTTTCAAAGCCAGTTGCAGCTGTCATTACTTCTAACATATGTTCAGCATAGTTTTCCCAATCTGTAGCCATGTGAAATACACCACCAATGGCTAATTTGGCCCTAAGTTTTTGGACAAACTCAGGCTGCACTATCCGTCTTTTATGATGGCGGGTTTTGTGCCAAGGATCAGGGAAAAATAATTGTACACGAGCTAGGCTGTTATCCGGCACACAGTCGGCCAATATTTCTACTGCGTCATGTTCGTATACTTTTAGGTTTGTCACACCCTTTTCTGCCGCTTCGCCTAAACAGGCTCCAACACCAGGTCTGTGAACTTCAATGCCGATAAAATCTTTGTCTGCTTCGTTTTGTGCCATTTCTACTAATGACTTACCCATACCAAAGCCAATCTCTAAAACAATTGGGGCTTGGCGACCAAATGTTTCGGCAAAATTTTGTAAACCACTGGCATGTTCTAAGCCCATAGTCGGCCAATTTAGCTCAAGTGACTTAGCTTGACCTGTGGTTAAGCGCCCTTCTCTTTTTACAAAACTTTGAATTTTACGAATATAAACGCCTGCTGCGGCTGCTTCTTGTTCGTTTTTAAACTGACTCATGTTGCGATCTCATTATAAATTTGTACTGATATTTCATCATTCATTATTGCGCATTATCCTTTGCCTTCAGCTGATTGCAAGATTAACACACCTAATAATGAGCTTAAGCAATAGTAAGCTGGTTAATATTTGCTGCTAGATGTTTCGCTAGTTCTGCGGGTTGTTCAATTGGTAACATGTGCCCAGTATTTTGAATGATAAGACTATTGGCTTTAGGTAGTGCGTTTTGCATTAAGGTAAATACTTGTTGCGAGACAAAATTGTCTTGTTCGCCAGCAATTAAATTAATAGCAAAATTAGCTTTAGCTAACTTAGGCATTAAGTTTTTTCGATTTGCTGTGGCTTGATACTGAGCAGCTAAAACTCCCGGTCCCAAATCTTGTTCCATTGCCTTAACTAAGGCTTGTTGTTGCTTATCTTGATTAGATAAATGAAAAAATTGAGCTAAATGCTTTTTGGTTAAACCTTTGTATTGTCTGCTTTTTATTAGTTTTAGTGTTTGTTGGCGAGCCTTTTGAGCGGCTTCTGGCAAGGCATCACAAGTACTGGCAATTAAAGTTAAAGAGGCGATTCTATTAGGGTTTTCTAAAGCGGTTAATGCTGCAATATAAGCGCCCATCGAATAACCCACTAAATGCACCTTTTGTGAAAAATATGCCAACCTGTCGCTGGTTAACATTTTCATTTGAGTGAGATCTTCCGCCCATTGTAGCGGTACAAATGCACGCATAGGAATATCTAGATATTGCCAACAGGCATTAAAAATTCTTTCATCACACAGGGTGCCAGGTAAAAAAATCACTGGTTGTTCGATCTGGTAACTTGGGGCATTCAAATTAGACAATTTCTTCTCCGCTGCGAGCTCCTCATAAATAATTTTTTTGGTTATATGGGCAATTATTTTTATGAGTATCGATATTAATATTTAATCAGGTATTATCCGGTTAATTATCATAAGCGCAAAGTAATCAATTCTGTGCCAATCAATAAAAATACAATTAATAGCGATTTCAGCCTAAATGTTTTAAATTGGTTTGATATTTATGGTCGCAAAAACTTGCCTTGGCAATCTAATAAAACCCCATATTCAGTTTGGGTGTCTGAAATTATGTTGCAACAAACACAAGTTAAAACTGTGATCCCTTATTATCAACGTTTTATGCAAACTTTCCCCAGCGTACTAGATTTAGCTAATGCGCCACAAGATGAAGTGCTACATCACTGGACTGGTTTAGGTTATTACGCTCGGGCACGAAATTTACAAAAAGCGGCACAAGTGATCAGAGACCAGTACCAAGGGCAATTTCCTGAGCAAATCGAACAACTGATCGCCCTGCCAGGTATTGGCCGTTCAACTGCTGGTGCGATACTTTCGTTAGCCTGCAATCAACACCACAGCATTTTAGACGGTAATGTGAAACGAGTATTGGCTCGTTATTTTGCTATAGAAGGCTGGCCGGGGAATAAAAAAGTTGAAACAGAATTATGGCAATACGCCGATCAACTTACCCCTGCTAGTCGAACCGGTGACTATACCCAAGCTATGATGGATATGGGCGCAACCCTGTGTAGCCGTTCTAAACCAGACTGTGACCACTGCCCACTTGCTCAAACATGTTTAGCATTTGTGCAGGGCAGACAAGCTGAGTTACCCCATAAAAAGCCTAAAAAAGACATTCCAGTTAAAGCCACTATAATGCTTATTCCAATGTGGCAACAACAGGTGTTTATTTATAAACGTCCTCCAAGTGGGTTGTGGGGCGGATTATGGGGTTTTCATGAAGTTGATGAACAACAACAAATAATTTCTCAAGCAGAAAAACTTGGCTTTGATGATGTGCAACAAACCGAATTAGCTGATTTTCGTCATACCTTTAGTCATTTCCATTTAGACATTACCCCTGTTGTTTTACATCTAAAACAAGCTCCTCAAACACAAGTAATGGAAGACACTCAAATGTGGTTTGATTTATTAGCACCACAAAATGTTGGATTAGCCGCGCCAACTAAGAAACTATTTAGTACAATCAGTAAGAATTTTTAACAACCAAAGTTAGATAAACATCATGAGCAGAACTGTATTTTGCCAACGCTTACAAAAAGAAGCCGATGGCTTAGATTTTCAACTTTACCCTGGTGAACTGGGTAAAAAGATTTTTGATAACATTTGTAAAGAAGCATGGGCCGAGTGGCAAGCTAAACAAACCATGTTAATTAACGAAAATAAATTAAATATGATGGAACCCAATGCAAGAAAGTTCTTAGAAGAGCAAATGCAGGGCTATTTATTTGAAAATAAAGAGCCAGATATTGAAGGATATGTGCCTCCAAAAAGCTAATATTCTTTAAATTTGTCAATTTTTAGGCTGTTTTTGCTCAATCTATAAGCAAACAGTAAAAATAGCTAAAAAAGGTGTTGACTTGAATGGCCTAAATCCGTTTAATACGCACCCACAACGAAGCAAGAATAAGTCTTTAAGACAAAAACTTGTAAGTTGAAGCCCAGATAGCTCAGTTGGTAGAGCAGAGGATTGAAAATCCTCGTGTCCTTGGTTCGATCCCGAGTCTGGGCACCACATTTTAAACCTGATAAGTTATTGAAACTTATCAGGTTTTTCCATTTCTGGGCCTTGTCTTTTACTATAGAAATCTTATCTAAAACCACCAGGTGTGACGATTTTTCGTCACAAACAGTAATTTCTTCATCATTTGGCACAGCGTCTTGCTTAATTATATTATTTGATTGTACGCTCAAATATTCCATAGATGGGTGCGTGTAGCGCTGAACCATTTCTAATGTTTTCCATCCACCCAACTCTTTGATTGCCAATACATCAGTCCCGCTCTCTGCATGCCTAGAGGCCCAATTGTGTCTTAAATCATGAAACCTTAATCCTTTCAATCCAGATTTATCGCATACTTTGCCCCACAATCTTCGGTTTAAATCCTTGATGGGGCTTTGGTTTGCATTTAAGAATACATATTGATTCGATTTTGATTCATGTAACTTAAGCAATAATAACTCTACTACTCTGTTAAATGGCTGTCTGATAGAAGCACCACTTTTATGCTGTGTTCCATGAATTGAAAGCGTCCTAGTGCTTAAATCAACCATATCCCATCTCAGCTGTGTGATATTCGATGCACGTAGCCCAGTATTTAACGCAAATATAATTATGGGCTTTAAAAAGAGAGGAGAGTGTTTAATGAGGCTATCTACATCATTGTCAGATAACTTGTAAAAAGATCGCTCATATTCCTTATAAATCTTTATATGAGGTGTTTTTTCGATCCAACCAAGCTCTTTATGAACAAATGAAAGAAACGATTTTATCTCAGCTAAATATCGATTTTTTGTGGCTAAACCAATATCTGTGCGCTTAGCAATTGTTAGCATGATCGATTGAGCATCGATAGAAGAAAGAATTATTGAAGGTAGGCACTTTTCCCACCAATCCAACTTATTTTGCTTACTGGCAATTGTCTTATTAGATTGTCTCGAATCTAAATATAAAAAGGCAGCTTCTTTCCAAGAGCCAATGTTTTTCTCTTCGAGGGTCAGTTTATCCCATATTTCGATTCTAAGATTTTGTTCAAAGGCGAGCGCCTTAATTTTTGAGGTTTCTCTTGTGCTACGGTTTACTTTATTTAATTTCCCACCAAATGAAAGTTCAAATTTGGTATACCAGTATTTGGAGTTATCTTTTTTGTAGAGCATTGATCCACCGACTCAATCATTTTATCGTATATATCTTCTTACTCTAATGATAGAAACAACTTTAGCCAGCTATTTTTTACTCAACACTATTTACCATATTGGTGCTACCAGAAGTCACTTTGACGTGTAAATATTTTTTCAGTGCTCTTGTGGTTTTAAAGCCGCCAGCGATCTTAGCATCACTTATTGAACCACCATTTCTTATTATCATTGTCAAAAAGTAATGTCTAAAATAATGAGGTGAGAGTCTTTCTGATAACTTAGCCTTTTGAACTGCCAGTTTCCAACACCGCCTGTCAATTAGATATGAATTTCTACCAGACTGTGTAGCAAATAAATAATCACTTTTGATTCCTACTCGCTTACGCTCACCAAGTAAAGTTTGTATAGCTTCCATGGCTCTATCTGAAAGAGGGATATCTATATCGATATTACTTTTAGATTCGGCGCTGTGTATTCGATAAATTTTGTATGTAAAGTCAATATTTGAAATTTTCATTTCGAATAAGTTAGCTTTTCGCATCCCACTATATCTGAATAATTTTAAACAAGTATTGTGGTAATGATAACTAAATAATTTATCAGTGCTTTTTTCAGAGCATAATTGAGAATATGTATCTGTGAACACCGCAAACTTCTCTTTATTAATATCAATGAATTGACGACCGCCAGATTGAAAACTGGGTATATTCGGAACTTTTTCTATCCAGCTTCGCTCGTAGCATAGTTGAAGTGTCTTTCTTAATTCACAGCAGAACTTATTTATAGTTGAAGAGGATAGGTTTGAGCTAGCTTCTTTGAAGCATAGAATGATATCTAAAACAAAGTCGTCATTAAATAATTTTAATGGTACGAAGCCGGCTATAAATTGTAAAAGAGCAACATCTCTATTCATTTCATCTACAGTCTTGCTTGTAGATATTTTATTTGTTTTGAACCCCGTAATCAGACCATCCAAAAGTGTTTTTCCTTCTACATAATCCAACAGATTAATATTCATCAAATTTGACTTTTCACCTATCAATTTATTGGCTGCAATCTTGGCTTCTTTCTCTGTTTTTCCTTCGATCCTGATTCTGCTCTGGTTATTGAATATGCGCTTTAGTCTAATATTTATTGGTGTCTGTTTTCTAAGATCCAGTCTAAAGCCCTGTGATGGGGCTCCTTTTTTGACTTCAGTTACATTCAGATTGAAAGTCTCTACGTAGGTCACAGTTTTGCGCTGATTTCCGCCTTGTATTTGCGATAATCCACTATTAATAAGTTTAGTTTTTTTCGTTTTATTAGCAGCGTCATATTCACTTATTTTTGCAGTAACTATATCGAGATATTCCTTACGGCATAACTCCTCAGCTTCTAGAGTCTTAATATTTGTTTCATTACTTTGATTGGAAACAGGTATATTTTCTATTGGCTTTTGTAATGTTTGTGGAAATACATTAGAGTCTTTTTTAGAAGTATCAATTTGAGTGGCGACTTCACACCCTGCATCACTTTTATTGAAGAACGCCTGAATCGCCTTAGGAAAAAAATACCATTCATTTTTTAATTTTGAGTATGTTCCTGCCAACATACCTTCTTCAGCCCACTCAACGACTACTACAGGCTCAATTTCAAAGATATTCGCAACATGATTCGAGTCCCACAATTTATATTTACTGGGGATATTGTTCGATAGCTCTTGTTTAACAGGTTCCAAATTTACCATTTAAGTAAATTCGCTAAATATTCACCTGCTTTCCTGTGCTTATTAATAAGTTCTTTTAAGAAGATTATAGCTGTCATGTCGAGGTTCTTTTTTACAATTGAAGTCGACGTGATATTTTCCACATATATTTTTTTTCAAGAAAAATGGATTATGCTTGGTTTTTGCTGTTAATCATAAAAAATAAAATATAAGTCATTGTTTTATATAGACAAATTAAAAATCAAAAACACGCAAAAAAAAATTAAAAAAAAAGCCGGCTAGTGCCGGCTTAATAATGGTTTAACATTTCCCTTCAAATTGAGATAAAAACGCGTTTAACTCAATACCAACTATCATGTTAAATAACTGCTTTGTGTCCTGAAGTTTGATATATCGCTCTATTTGAGCTTTATATCGACTGAGTAAGCGATATTGATTCATAAATAAAATATTGCTGCCCAGTGGATTACAGTATTCACAATGCGTCACCATATTTTTCGATAACATTACATATTCACACTGCCCTTCCAAACTTTTGTGTAGCACTATTTTGTCTAGTTTGTCTTCTGACTTGTATAGCACCAACATTTCTGGCTCACACCTTTGTGTGCACCTATTACCACTATTAATAGAATTCAACATTTTTCTTACTCCTAATTGATTGTACTCAATTTGAAGTAACACCAAACGATGCGAACTATTTATGAGGTAGATTCAAAAAATTCGTATTAAACGTATGTATTTAGTTTTTTAAACAATAATACGGAAAACAGCATGCTTCATTATTCGAAAAAAATGGAAAAGAGAGTTACGATTATCTGCAAACTACTCTTAGACCGAGTAACACAAAAACAAAATACACTAGAAACCCCATTTCCCCTTGATTTGACGAGTATCATAGAGACTGATTCAACACATCTCATTATCCGTTTATTACTACTCGAAAATGATGAAGAGCAAAGGTTAAAACTGATTGATAAGTTGATTGAATATCACTACTCGCCTGAATTCTCCCCACTACCGTTCTAGTTAATGTTGAAGACATCAACTAGGAAATTAAAAATGAGCGACAAAACAACTTCACAATTTATACGCGAATACAAAAGAGCATCAAAAAGCCCTTGGAATGACAGCAGTACCATTCTTTTATTAGCTAACGTAAAAACTTCAGATAATGATGAAATGGAACTGAGTTTTGAGCAGTACATCTATTTACATAGAGACTCTGCTGGCCGAAGCTTAGGCGTGAGTATCAGTCAATCTTTGTTGAATAGTCATACTGAGTTTGACTCAAAATACTTAGCAGACATAGACATGATAGCTTTACTATTGATACATATTGACGACATACGTTCGTTTTGTGAATTATTCGCAGATGAATTTGAAGACGTATTTCTAATCGAACCATCAAGCTATTTTGAAGTTGCTGAATCGCAATGGCTTAATAAATTAGAAAACATCTAAGCTTGAAAAAGCTATAACTTATTAGCGAGCCAATTGGCTCGCTTTTTTGTCTAAAACTAAAGCATAGAAACTTATTTAATCTCTTAAGTGCCAATATTGATCATCCATAGCTTATTGATAGTAACTTCGGCTTCACGCCCAAAGCGGACTAAATAACTTAACAGGTTGAATGGCAAAATATGGTTTTTCAAACTGCCTGAGCGAATTAAAGTCAGCGTTCCTTTCATAATTGATGTCTATCCAATTCCTAACTTCAGTGAATGCCGCGCTCTTAGTGTTGTAGGAATACAGTTAAAAAGTTGATTGACAGCTCACTCTTGAGGTTTTTCAAACAGCAACTTGCCAACTAACCATATTGATCGGCCAAAATTGGAAATCAGTTGCTCTCCTTGCCTTAAAAATGATTTATTTTCGTCAATTCCTGCAAGTTTCAAAGCATCTCCAATATTCGAGCTAGTAGGGTGAGCATCACCTACTCGCATATCATAGGCACCTACAAGCGGTCCAAATACTTCACGAGCTTTATCAATGCCAACTTTCTGAGCTAGCACATCTTGTAGGAGCTTATTTGACGCCAGTTTTTCCTTATTTCGGTGTGTTGATAGTTTGCGAAGTTCACGAACATCAAGCCGATCTGAAAAAACACGAACGAGCTCTTTTGCCAATCTCAGCAGTGATACTTGATCCGTGCTTGCGAAGCGAGATATTTGCTTCATAGCTTCTAAGCGATCTAGGTCGTGCAAGTAAAGAACAACGTTGAACTCTTGTTGAAACCCGTCCTCAAGCATACCCATGACCTTGAAAAGAAGCTCCTCGACAGCATGTGTAGATGCTGGCTGAGCTTTCACTTGTGAGGCTAAGAGTTCGTTTGAAACCTTTCCATCAGGGACTACATTTTGAGCTGCCCATAAATACTGTTCCCATGCAGGAAGACGAGCAACGTCATAAGCATAAACAGTGACTAGATCAGAAGAATTTATTCCGAAGTGAATTGAATATCCAGATGTGGATTGAATTTTCCCTGTTTCTGCCGTACACCACTTAAGGGAAAAGCCACGAAGGCCGAGAAGTTCATTTATAATACCTGAGCGAAACCACAGCCATCTACCAACATCTTCATTGTTTAATTCAGTAGAGGGCATACGCGTACTATCGGTTTCAACTATATATTGAGGTAGATTTTTGTCTGCATCTCCTCTAACCCGCTTACTTATTCCTTGATGCTCAATCCACTCATCCCTCCAAAACTCACCTTCCACCCGCACACCCTCATAGTCACCACTATTTCCCTCGGAGCTTTCATGATCAATATTGTCGTTTGTTTCTGGCCCCATTACAGGCGCGTCGTCATCTTCATCAACATCAGTGCGCCAGGTACGAAACATAGCCCAACGCCCCCCAAAAACATCATTTACACCACGAATTAATAATTCAAATCGACCGTTGTCTCGCTCTTCTTGATAGTTTTCCAAGCTAGCATATTCACTAGAGTCAAGAGAGGCTATATTTTCCACTCTTTGACGGTAGTAAGAGAGCCTTAGTGACATATTTCTAGCAGCTAAATAGTCGAGAAGGTACTCTCTCTTAATCTCAATTAGCTTCTGCTTACCTTCTGCGTCTAGCGTTTCTCGTGCTACCACAACGAAATTCTCTTCTGGTCTTACCCAGTTATTTCCCTCTTTTATAAGGCGAAGCGCAACAACTAAGTCAGGATTCAATAGCCATAGATTTCCGCCAATTACTGGTTGAGGATGTTCAAAGACAAGGTGAATTCCGATCGGCTCTTTATCATTCAATTGATACTGTTCAATAGAAGAATAATAACCATCGTCGTAAGCATAGGGTTGAGCACTACAACCAATTCCAATATCACTCCAACTTAATTTTTCAGCGGCTTCACGATGCTCCGGTGTAAATGCAACAGAACCGCACCCGAAAAACTCGTTAATATAACCTATATTTTTAACGTTACCTTTTTCGTTATCGCAAGAGGCTCTCAAAGGAACCCAAGTTGAATTAGAAAAGGTCCGTCGGGTCTCTTTTTTTTGGAGAAGCCAATCTTGATTCATAAGTGGTTACCTTCCTTAGCATCATTGCTATTTAATATTGTTGGATATTTATTATTAAATAAATATCCAGACTAGCGCCTTATCCTCTAATTGCAATGGATATCTCTGATTCGAATATATACTTGATTCATACTAAGTAGGCTTACATATGTTACTTTCACCCAATATTTCTTCGTCGCTCTGAAAAGCTGCTTTACAGTAATTTTAGATTATTAGTAAGCCTGTGGCTAATGTCTACCACTACACAACCAAGCCCAAGTGATTACAACTCGACTTCCTGTTTACGATAGAACTTGCCAAAGGATATACAGTCCTTTGGCTATCTAGCTACGCATCAATACTTTCAGACACTTCAAGTGCATCATCAACTTCTATACCCAAATATCTAACGGTACTTTCAAGTTTTCGATGCCCAAGCAATAACTGACAAGCTCTTAAGTTCTTCGTCTTCTTATAAATGAGTGATGGCTTTGTTCGTCGCATCGAATGCGTGCCATATTGAGTTTTGTCCAAACCAATTGAATCAACCCAATTACCAACAATTCTGCCATATTGCCTCGTAGAAATATGGTCTGAGGGCTTGGCTCTCGATTTGAACAAGTAATCGTTTGGACTTAGGTTTTGTGTGGCAATCAATTCTGAAATAGATTTTCTGGTATTTTCAGTTATCTCAAACTGAACGGGTTGCTGTGTTTTCTTCTGAACAACAATTGCTCGAGATTGGATAATATTGCCACGACAAACATCTCTGACCAGCAATGCGACGAGATCGCAACCACGCAACTTGCTGTCTATTGCCAGATTAAAAAGTGCTAGGTCTCTTGTCTTGTTGGATAGTTCTAACCGTATTCGAATAGACCAAATTTGTTGAAGTTTGAGCGGTAGCTTCTGTCCAATAAGTTTATTTTTGTTCCAAGGTTCTTTGGGAACATAAATGGTTAAGGCATACATGAAAGTTCTCCTATTTAACGGAGATATAAGTATGGTACCTAAATATTAGTTTGGCAGATTAAGCCGTGCTTCGGTTCTAAGCGGTCATTAATATATCTAAATAAAGCGAGTTGCGAATCAAGTCAATCTGCCCCCGTTGATTTTAAACTTCTAATTATTCTCTATAATAATTACCGAAAGCTTTTCTAACTTTATCTTCAATATCCATCGCACTTTCAACTGTAATAGATATTAAACTTTCACCTTGAGTTATTATTTTGGTAGCGCTCTTTTCTTCTGAGGTAAGCAATCTAATTAACCGAAGTTTAGCCTCTTCCATTTCCTCAATTGATTCAAAATATTCAGATTTTGACATTTCATCCTCTTTTTCTTAGCTATAAAAGTGGGAACCATATTCTAGTATTTAATTTTAATATCAACGGTCAGAGTTATTGATTTTTAAAACGTCCGCTTTGGGTCGAAAAACCGACCGTAATCCAGACTATCAGACAATTTCCAATATGTCTGCAGTTAGGCTCGAAATCGACGGTCAGCATTGATACAGCAATGGAAACATTTATGCTCAGTTGCTAACAGATTATCTTTGGTATATCGCTCCACTTTGTTGTGTATTGCGGTGATAAGAACGCTCGGCGCATCGCAAATTTTTGCTCAAATCCTTTTGCGGCGATATGCACTGTTGAGCGGCCATATCGAGCATTGATTGTATCCATGCAAGCCATGAGTTTAGGGTTGTCATTCGAAGGCGTGAACAAATCGTACTGAAATAGCTCTTCATTGTGTAACCCCATCAAACCCACCCCGCACCTATAATACCGAATATTAGGCTTATATAGACGTGACATCGCATGCTCAATAACCTTAACAATATTCATCGTGTCATTAGTGGGTACAGCAAAATGATGAAAGTACGACTTCCTGAAATAGCCTTCAGTATCATGAGGTGAACTGGTTGCAAATAGGGTCATGCTGCTCGTTAGGCTCTTTTGCTTCCGCAACTTTATAGCCACTATTTCGGCATGACTAGCTAAGGCGCTACTTAGTCCTTCGAAATTGGTAATTCGCTCCCCAAAACTACGAGTACTATAAATTTCTTTTTTAGCGGCACGCACTGTGTCCCAACTGTGTCGCACTTCTCCGTTAAGCTCTCGAACGGTATTTTCGACTAAAATTGAGAACTCTTTTCTAATTTGAGTGGGGTTTCTGTTAGCCAATTCCCAGGCGTTACTAACGCCCAACATATTCAAACGTCTACCGAGGCGATTACCAATACCCCATACGTCAGTCACGGCCATCTTTGATAGCACTTTTTTTCGTATTTCTTTGGTATCAAGAACGGCTACGCCTTTAAAACCCTCGACCTTCTTTGCTGCGTGATTGGCTACTTTGGCTAGGGTGGGGGTTGGGCCTATGCCTACACAGATGGGTAATCGCACTTCTCGCCAAACAGCCTTTCTTATTTGCATCCCCAACGCTTCCCAGCCTTCTAGAGGTGCTGAGGATGGTTTGCCGTAATACAAAAAGCACTCATCGATTGAGTAAACGTTAATATTCGGGGCAAAACGTGCACAGGTATCCATCATACGTTGGCTCAAGTCCGCATATAACTCATAGTTGCTCGAACGTATAACAGCACCAGCCGCTTCCAGCTCTTTTTTAACTTGAAAGTAAGGTACAAACTTCTTTCCAATGCCCATTCGCTTGGCAATGCCACAGGCGGCGCAAATACAGCCATCGTTGTTCGTTAACACCACGACAGGTTTGTTGCGGATTGATGGTTCGAATACCTTCTCGCAACTGGCATACATACTGTTCACGTCACACAATGCGTACATTAGAGGTGCTTTGTAAAAGGTCGATGCAATCTGATTGAGCGTGTAACCACACCTTCAATCTGAAACTCATCCCCCTCTCTTAAGAAGTAAGGCTCTAAGTTCTGACCTGAAGACAATAAGCAGCGCTGTACCTTGTCGATTTTTTTGCACACAAAAACCCCGTTGAGGTTTGCTACCACAACGTCTTGGTCTTTAATATTTTGCGCACGGTCAACAATCAGTAAATCCCCAGAGAATATACCGTCCCCCATCATAGACTTACCTTCTGCAATACCAATGTAAGTCGCGGATGGGTGGTCGATGAGTAATTGGTCTAAATCGAGATTAAGCTGAGTGTATTCTGCCGCAGGAGATTCAAAACCGATGATTCCTGCGGAGGCTTTAATTGGGATAAACTTTAACATAACTGTGATTATATACAGTATTTTTTAT